>JBOICE010000021.1:0-4420 GCA_050739815.1 Pseudomonas sp.
GGGAAAGTATTGGGTACGAAAAGTGCCGGCGCCCAAGCCGAGGATTAACCCGCCTGGCCGCGTTTCATCGGTCGGCAGATTGGCCAGCTGGCCGTGTAGCGCCTATAAAATAGGACGTAACCGGCAGTGTGTTGCAGGCACGGCTTAGCTTCCATGCTGAGCGCGGACACTGCAGGCGCTTTGCCCCGTGGCGGATCGCGCTTAAGCGCAGAAGGCGCCACATCGGCAGTTTCGCTGAGGGTCAGAAGATGTCCGCCAACCCCTTACTGGACATGATCGGCAACACGCCGATTCTGCCGCTCACGCATTTCGACACCGGCCCTTGCGAGCTTTTCGTGAAGTTGGAGAACCAGAACCCCGGTGGTTCGATCAAAGACCGCATCGCCTTGACCATGATCGAGGCCGCGGAAAAAAGCGGCCAGCTGCAACCGGGCGGAACCATCATCGAAGCCACCGCCGGCAATACCGGCCTGGGCCTCGCGCTAGTGGCGTCGCAAAAGGGCTACCGGATGCTGCTGGTGGTGCCGGACAAGATGAGCCGCGAGAAAATTTTCCACCTCAAGGCGCTGGGGGCCGAGGTGCGTTTGACGCGCTCCGATGTTGGCAAGGGCCACCCCGAGTATTACCAGGACCTGGCGCGCAGCATTGCCGAGCAGACGCCGGGCGCTTTTTACATCGACCAATTCAACAATCCGGCCAATGCCTGGGCCCATGAAACCGGCACCGGCCCGGAAATCTGGCGCCAGCTCGACCAGCGGGTGGATACGGTGGTGGTGGGGGTGGGCTCGGCCGGGACGCTGGCCGGGTTGACGCATTTTTTCCAGACGGTGGCGCCGCAAACCGAGTTTGTCTTGGCCGACCCGGAGGGCTCGGTGCTGGCCGATTATGTGGAAACCGGCCACTTCGGCGAGGCGGGCAGCTGGTTGGTGGAAGGGATAGGTGAAGACTTTATTCCGGGGCTAGCGGATTTCGCTTTGGTGAAGCGCGCCTATCGCATTTCCGATGCCGAGAGCCTGAATACCGCGCGCCTGTTGCTCAAGCAGGAAGGGGTATTGGCCGGTTCCTCGTCCGGCACTCTGGTGGCCGCCGCCTTGCGCTACTGCCGTGAGCAGACCACGCCCAAGCGGGTGGTAACCTTTATCTGTGACAGTGGCAATAAGTACCTATCCAAGATGTTCAACGACTACTGGATGATCGACCAGGGGCTGATCGAGCGGCCGAGAGAGGGCAATCTGCGCGATTTGATTGCGCGCCGTTACGACGAAGGCGCGACCATCACCTGCAAGCCCGATGAAACGCTGTCGGCCGTGTACGCGCGCATGCGTTTTCATGAGATCGACCAGGTGCCGGTGATGGACGGCGACAGGGTGGTCGGTCTGATTGACGAGTGGGATCTGTTGCGCGCCGTGAAGGACGCGCCGGGGCACTTCCAGCTGCAGGTGCGCGAGGCGATGGTCACCAACCTGGAGACACTGGGGCCGGACGTGTCGCTGGAACGCCTGCTGAAAACCTTCGATGAGGGGCACGTGGCGCTGATCGTCGAACAGGGCCGTTTTCTCGGTTTGATCACCAAGAGCGATGTGCTGAGCCTCTGGCGGCGTACCTTGCGCTGATGGGTCGCCGCTCTCCCGTTAGCTTGCTAGACCTAAGGAGCCGTCATGTCCGAATTCGAAACCCTGACCGTGCACGCCGGTTACGAGCCGGACTGGACCGGCGCGGTGATGCCGCCGATCTACGCCACCTCGACTTTCCGCCAACAGTCGCCTGGGGTACACGCCGGCTATGAGTACGGACGCAGCCAAAACCCGACGCGCCAGGCGCTGGAACGGGCCATCGCCGAGTTGGAGGGCGGGGCGCAGGGGTATGCGTTTTCGTCTGGTCTGGCGGCGATTGCGACGCTGCTGGATATGCTGCCGGCGAATAGCCATATAGTCGCGGTGGATGATCTGTACGGCGGCACTTACCGCTTGTTCGAGCGGGTGCGCAAGCCGAGTGCGGGCCTGCAGCTGAGCTATGTGGCGCCAGACGCCAGCGCCGAGACCATCGCCGCCGCGCTCAGGCCCAATACCAAAATGCTTTGGGTCGAAACTCCGACCAACCCCACGCTCAAGCTCACCGATCTGGCCGTGGTCGCTCAGTTAGGGCGCGCGCGCGGCATCCTTACCGTGGCCGACAACACCTTCGCCTCACCCTATCTGCAACGGCCGCTCGACTACGGTTTCGACATAGTGCTGCATTCGGCCACCAAATACCTGAACGGCCATTCCGACGTGATCGCCGGGGTGGTGGCGGTGGCCGACCGGCCGGAGCTGGCCGAGCAGCTGGCTTTTCTGCAAAACGCGGTGGGCAGCATTCTCGATCCCTTCTCCAGCTTCCTTACGCTACGGGGTATCCGTACTCTGGCGTTGCGCCTGCAACGGCATGTCGACAACGCCTTGCAGCTGGCCGAATGGCTGGAGCGGCAGCCCAAGGTGGCGTCGGTGATCTACCCCGGCTTGAAAAGCCATCCGCAACATGAGCTGGCGGCACGGCAGATGCGCGGCTTCGGCGGCCTGATCACGCTGTATCTGGCCACCGACGCCGAAGGCACCCGGCGTTTCCTCGAAGCGACCAAACTGTTTACGCTGGCGGAGAGCCTGGGAGGGGTGGAAAGCCTGATTAGCCAGCCGGCCAAGATGACCCACGCCTCGATCCCACCCGAGCGGCGGGCGCAGATCGGCATCACCGATAACCTGGTGCGGCTGTCGGTGGGCATCGAACATCCGGATGATTTGCGCCGTGATTTGGAGCAGGCGTTGGCGGCGATAGCGGATTAGCCACGAACCGCACGGAAAAACGATAAGGGGCCAGCTTGCGAGATAAATCAACAACAGAAATCAAGGGGTAAAGATCAAGGCAGATCAAGGGGTCAGAGTAGTTGATCATTCAAGCCTTTATTGACCGCCGTACTTCAAGAGCTCTGACCCCTCGATAGGACCCCGGATAGTGAGCGGCGGCGCGGGTTTCACCCGCCCTACAAGGTTGCTAATTTTCTACTGGTAAGAGTTAAGAAAATAGAATCGAAGGTACTCTCCGCAACCTTGCATGACACCAGACTTGTAAATGTTTTGATTCCATGTGGCGCCGCCAAGATTTCCTACCTTTACTTCACTTGGTTCGTAGTTTGTATATACTCCCGGAATGCAGCCAGGAAAGACTGTGTTGTTGTACTTTGCTCTGGCGCCTACAAAAGCGTACCCGGGCGATGGATTGCAATTGTGTCCGTAATACCAAGCGCTTGATTGGTCTAAGCTCCAGCAGCTAGGAAATAACCAATAGTACTCATTGGTCACGACAATAGTGCCGCCTGAACAAAAGCCATTTGAATATGTTATTTCATCTTTAATGCTATTAACTTCAATCTCTTAGTTTAAAGATTGCATTATAGGATGATTGCCGTCTGTCCAAACCGCTGGGCTGTGGCTATCGCTGTCTGTGCTGCATTGCTCGTAGAGTAGCTTAAGGGGGCTTTACCAAGTTCTTCGTTGATGAGTCGGGTGTTAGGCTTGTATTCTTGCGCTCCCACGCTGCCATCAGATTTTTCCGGAATCGAATCTTGAATCTGTGTTCTGTCAATTTCTTTTGGTGGTGCTTCGGGAAAAGATTTCGCGATATTGATCTGACGGCGCAAGTTAGAATGGTTCTTTACCCTTGCCCCTGTGGCTCCTCGGATAAACGCAACGCCATCCTGGCACTCCCGCCTGGACTACCCGAATTGCGCCTCCGGCTTACCCGGAGTCGATAAGGGGTCGTAGTGATTGATCTGAATTAAATCATTACGACCCTTTTAGCTTGAAAGTAATGGGTGAATGAACGGCGCGGGTTTCACCCATATACGGCTGGTGGAGGCCCTTGCTGAATGAGTACCGTCGTATTGCGGTGGACGGGAGCTAGTCCAGTGGTATCTGGGTTCCGGCTTACGCGGGAACTACGAACGAGTACTTATTCGGAGTCCCCTTAACGTTTGAATAGGTTTATTAGTAGTGTTACTACAATGCTGAGAATTACCATCGATGTAATGGGGATGAACACCTTGCTTTGCCCAGACTCTATACGTATGTCGCCCGGCAATCTGCCGAACCAATTTAGAAGCCATGGGGCAAAGTGCAACGTTGCCCCGATCAAAAACACTACTGCCCCAATTATCATTAACCAACGTGCCATGAATCTTTCTCATCTAAAATCAATGCAGTCTAGGTTCTGTACGAAAACTGCCTGCGTTCGATGATGCTGCGTTAAAAACAGGCTCAGAATCTGAGGTTTCCCCTAAAAATTTTTATAAATTTCAAATAGTTAGTGCTTGAATGAGCTTGCATGGGCGGGCACCTTGGTTGTCGCCAAACAAAACAAAGACCCGCCCCCCCATGCAAGCTGTTCGATT
>JBOICE010000022.1:0-4377 GCA_050739815.1 Pseudomonas sp.
CGGCGCCGGCCACCCGCAGATCGCGAACCTCGGCCATGGGCTCGCCGGGGATGGGCGGCATCATGTTGTCGGCAAACTGGCGATACTGCGCGGCGCTCAGCAGGCTGAAGTCCGGCTGCGGCAGGCCGCTGAACTGCTGCAGTCGCGCGGCGAACTGGTTATCGAGCGGCATCGTGCTCTCCTTCGATTTCAGTTCCTTGCATATCGACAAACTGAAACAGCGGGTTGGTCTCTTCGAGGATGCTCTGTAGCCGCCGCTGCAATGCGGGTTTGAAGAACTTGTGCGGCAGTATCCAGAAGCGTTTCTCGCGTACAGCGCTGAACACCAGTTCGGCTAATTCGCGCGGCGTCATACCCTGGCGAATGCTGGCATCGAGCAGCTCGCTGAGCTGCGTACCGGCAACCCCCGCCACCTGGTTCGAAGCCATGATCTCGCTGGCCACCGGCCCCGGGCAAAGCACCGACACCGACACCTGCGCCTGTTGCAGGCTCAGCTCGTAATGCAGGGTTTCCGAGAGCGCGACCACCGCCTGTTTGGTCACGTTGTAGGGCGCCATCAAGGGGCTGCTGACCAGGCCCGCGAGCGATGCGGTGTTGATCACGTGTGCCGGGCGCCCCTGTTCGAGTAGCAGCGGCACGAAACTGCGAATGCCATTGATCACCCCTTGCAGGTTGACGCTGAGCATGCGCTGCCACTGCTCCTGGGTGATCTCCCAACAGTTGCCGGTCTGCATCACCCCGGCGTTATTGAACAGCAGGTCGACACCGCCGAAGCGCTCCACCGCGACATCCCGCAAGCGCTCGACCTGCGCCGAGTCGCCGACATCGGTCACGCAGGCGATGGCTTGTGCACCGGCTGCCTGCAATTCGCTGCACAGCGTCTGTAGCCGTGGCCCGTCCACATCGCTCAGCACCAGGCGCATGCCCAGCCCCGCAGCGTATTCGGCCAGCCCGCGACCAATGCCGCTGGCTGCCCCCGTGATGACCGCCACGCGGCCCTGTTCACTGCTCATCGCCGACTCCTGCCGCTTGTTTTAACCGACTGTGTTAACCGCTTGCTCGACTGGCGCCAGTAGAGCCGCCTGCGCAATGCCGGCCATCGTCCGTTCAGACGATGCCCTCAGATACAGGCGTTGCAGAATCCGGAACGTGCAAAAGCGCTGCCCAGGTTTGCCTGAACCTGCGGCAGCCCAATCAGGAACGCCTCCGGAGAACAACAAGATGAGCACCCTGCACCGCATCGAAGCGAGACAAGTGGAAGACCGATACGCCCGTGGCTGGCATTGCCTCGGCCTGGCCGCCCAATACCGCGACGGCAAAGCCCACCGCCTAGACGTATTCGGCACCCGCCTGGTGGCCTTCCAGGGTGAGGACGGCGAACTGCATATCCTCGACGGCTATTGCCCGCACATGGGCGCCGATCTCAGCGCAGGCTGCGTCGAAGGCAACTCCATCCGCTGCCCTTTCCACGCCTGGCGCTGGGGTGCCGACGGTGTATGTGACGACATTCCCTATGCCAAGCGCATCCCGCCACGGGCCAAGGTCAAGAGCTGGCCGATTCTGGAAGAGAACCAGTTGCTGTTCGTCTGGAACGACCCCGAGGGCAACCCACCGATCGCCGAGCAACGCATCCCGCGGATCGACGCCAGTTTCAGCGACGAGTGGGCCGACTGGGAAGTTGCCGAGCTGCAGATCGCGACCAACTGCCGCGAACTGATCGACAACGTCGCCGACATGGCGCACTTCGGCACGGTACATGGCGCCCCCGTGGAAGAGTTCAGCAACGTCTTCGAACGTCATATGGCGACCCAGATCATGTGCGCGCGCAGCGAGCGCCTGTCCGGCGACAGCGAGTTGAGCACCGTGGCCACCTATTTCGGCCCGGCCTACCAGATCACCGAAATGACCGGCGAGATGGACGGCCAGCCGATCCATTCGATCCTGCTCAACTGCCATGTGCCGATCGACCTGCACAGCTTCACCCTGCGTTACGGCGTGCTGGTGAAGAAGATCCCCGGCCTCAGCGACGAGCAGAACAGCGCCATGGCCAAGGCCTACGTGCAGCAGGCGCAAGCAGCTTTCTACGAAGACGTGGCGATCTGGCACAGCAAGACCCGCGTCGACAACCCGCTGCTGTGCGACGGCGACGGCCCGGTCTACCAGTTGCGCAAGTGGTACGAGCAGTTCTACCGGGACATCGCCGAGCTGCCGGCCGAGGTCAATGAGCGCAAAATCTTCACCGTGCGTGCGCGCGAATTCGCCTGAAAACCTGCTGCATGCCTGCTCGCCAGGCAACCTTGAAAACAGCGCTTGAATCAGGATGGCGGCACGCCCTGCCGCCATCCGTCAACCTCTCTAGCCAGAGCGTTGCACTCGGCAGAAGGCGCCGCTTATGCTCGGTGTCCGTTACAGCATAAAAATAAGAACGGTACCTCTTATGGCTCGCACCCTCAGTCTCGAAACCTTCAGTGAGATGCTCGGCAACCTTTACCAGGGGCCGCTGGAAAACATCCCCTGGGCCACTTTTCTCAACCAGCTCAACCTGTATCTGGACAGCAAGTACGTCACCTTCATCCTGCGTCCACCCAGCGCGCAGGTGGACGGGCTGATGGTCAACACCACCGGCACCTCGGCCGAGGCGACAGCCTCCTACAACAAACACTTCTTCGCCCTCGACCCCTTCGTCGGCCTGCCCAACCGCCAAGTCGTGGCCCTCGAGGAATTCGTCTCCAAGGACGACTGGCTGAACTCCGAGTTCTACAAGAACTTTCTCGAGCCGGTGGACGTTTTCCATATTCTCGGCGCCGACATCAACACCTGCGACGGCGCGCAATGCCGCATCCGTATCAGCCGTGGCCGTGCCAGCCCGACGTTCAGCAGCGAAGACAAGGCCCTGCTGGCACTGTTCATCCCGCATCTGGAGCGCTCGATCAAGATCCACATGCAGCTCAACCGTATAGAGACCGAACGCAACCTCTACGCCGGCGCGGTGGACCAGATGGCGGTCGGCACCATCATCCTCGACGAGACGGGCAAAGTGCTGCAGACCAATCAGGTCGCCGACCGTCTGATCCAGGACAAAGACGGCCTCAAGCTGGTCAACGACGGCCTGCAAGTCGGTACCGCCCGCGACACCCAGGAATTCCGCCGGCTGGTCAAACAGTCCCTGCTCTCACAGAAAAGCAGCAACCCTTCGGTGGTCGAGGCCCTGCGTGTGCAGCGGCCATCCGGGCGCGCGGATCTCGGCATCATCGTGCGCTCGGTGCCGCTCTCGGCCTGGAGCGAGGGTAAGCAATGCCCGGCGGTGGTGATCTTCATCAGCGACCCGGAGCAGCAATCCAGCGCCCCGCAGGAGATAGTCCGCGCGCTGTTCGACTTCACCCCGGCCGAGACCCAACTGGCCATGCTGCTGGCCAACGGCCTGACCCTCGACGAAGCCTCGGAAGAGCTGGGCATCAGCCGCAACACGGCGCGCGCACACCTGCGCTCGACCTTTTCCAAGACCGGCGTGACCCGCCAGACCATGCTGGTGCGGCTGATCCTGCGCAGCGTGGCAACCCTCGGCTAAGCCTTAAAGCATAGGCACTGTGTGCTGGCCGTTATTTCTCAGTCAGCACACTGCTAGTCCGCTTGGACGATGGCGGCATGGGCGCTGGCGCGCAGAGTGCGCTAACCGAAACACCATCCCCAAGCGCAGGGGGCCACGCCATGCGGACCTATCCGACCATCCTGAAAACCGAACTACTGGCCGAAAGCGGCTATTTCCAGATCGAGGCCCTGCACCTGCAATTCAGCAACGGCCAGCAACGTGTCTACGAACGTCTGCGCGGCACCGGCTACCGCTCGGTGATGCTGGTGGCGATGCCTGATCCCGAACACGTGCTGTTGGTGCGCGAATACGCGGTGGGCGTGGAGGCCAAGGTGCTCGGCCTGCCCAAAGGCGGCGCCGAGCCGGACGAGGACTTCCTGCAAGCGGCGCAACGCGAACTGATCGAAGAAGTGGGCCTGCGCGCCGAACGGCTCACCGAGCTGGGTGAACTGACCTTGGCGCCAGGCCATCTCTGCCACCGCTATCAAGTAGTGCTCGCCGAGGGCCTGAGCCCCAGCTACCTGCCCGGCGACGAACCCGAACCGCTGGACCTCATTCGCCTGCCGCTGACGCAGATTCCCGAACTGGTCGCCCGTGGCGAACTGCATGAGGCCCGCGCCATCGCCGCGCTCTTCATGGCCCTGGGCGCCCTCGCCCGGCGGGCCTGAGGCATCCGCACAAGACCGCTAATCGGCTCACCCCGCGTCTAGTCCATTCGGACGAGGCCCGCCGAGAGCGGCCCTTCTAAGGTGGCCCTACAACAACAAAGCCTAGCGCCAGCCGCAGCG
>JBOICE010000023.1:0-12185 GCA_050739815.1 Pseudomonas sp.
GGCCATGGGCTCGCTCGGCTCGCAGATCGACTCGCGCGGCCAAGCGTTCGTTGTGCAAAAACGGCAGCACGTAGTAGCCATAAACCCGTTTGTGCTGCGGGGTGTAGATCTCCAGGCGATAACGAAAATCGAACAGCCGCTCGGTACGCGCCCGCTCCCAGATCAGCGAATCGAACGGCGACAGCAGCGCATTGGCGCTGACCTTGCGCGGAATTTTGAACTCGCTCAGGCAATAAGCCGGCTGCCGCCAGCCTTGCACCTGTACCGGCAGCAACTCACCCGCCTCGACCAACTCCGCCAGCCGCGCCTGGCTGTCGGCAGCCTCCAGGCGATAGTAATCGCGCAGATCCTTTTCCGTGGCGACACCCAGTGCAGTGGCCGAGCGCAGCAACAATTGGCGTTGCGCCTCGGCCTCATCCAGCTCGGGATGCTCCAGCAAGGCACTCGGCAGCACACGCTCCGGCAGGTCATACAGCCGCTCGAAGCCACGACGCCCCGCCACCGTCACTTCACCGGCGGCGAATAACCATTCCAGCGCATGTTTTTCGGCGCTCCAGTCCCACCATGGCCCGGCACGTTCCACGCGCGTCGTCAGCGCACCGGCGCCCACTGCACCTTGCTCGCGTACGGCCTGCAATACACGCTGAATCACGCTTTGCTGCTCACGCCCAAAACGTGCCAACTGGCCGTAGATGCCCTCCCCCTGAGCCGCGCGCCGCATACGCCAACGCAGCAGCGGATAGACAGACTGCGGCAACAACGAGGCCTCGTGCCCCCAATACTCGAACAAAGTACGCCGCCGCCCGCTGCTCCAGGCCGCCTGTTCCAGCAAGTCGGTGGAGTAATTGCCGAGGCGGGAAAACAACGGCAGGTAATGTGAGCGCACCAAGGCATTGACGGAGTCGATCTGCAACACACCCAGACGTTCGATCATCTGATTGACCCGCTGCGGCTTGACCGCAGCAGACGTAGCCCGCCCACCGAAGCCCTGGGCACTCAGAGCCAGACGGCGGGCCTCACTCAAGGACAGGGAAAGCGTGGCGGACATCGAGTCACTCCTGCCGGATGAGTGACCCAAGCCTGGGATCCGTCGGACCTCGGCTGTCGCAGTAGGACAGCTCTGAGTTCGACAGACTCCTCGTCTCAACCGACCTCGAAGGCGGTGGGTTGAAAGCCCTGCTCGGACACAGCCGGCGTGTCGGATAGATGCGGTGCAGGATAAGGCTTGGCGAAGGTAAATGCTGCCGCTGATGGGCCATTTTCCTGTAGCGCCGCGAGCGCCAACTTGGCTGACTCAGGGGTTGGAATATACCCTTGCGGCACCCACCACAGCACCAAAGCGGGAGAGTCGAGCTTCTCCATCCAGCTCTTCTTATTTCTCAAAACCGCTAAATGCTCACCGGAATACACATAGTCCTTGAGGGCTTCGAACGAGTCCCACACCGACATATTGACGATAATTCGCTCATCGTCGAACAGCTTGATCGCGGTCGCATCGCCCGCATCGGTCTGCAAGCGCCAGACGAACCCGGAGCTGTTTTCTGCCAAGCGGTTGATCGGCTCCAGTTGCGCCACAAAGCCCCTCATGAGCGGATCGTCCAGAGGGGCTTTGGCCCTTGCGATATTGACTTGAGCGAGTTGGTATTTTGGACTCATTTTCCTTCCTTGATGACTTGCGCGCTGCGCTCAGCACTGTTCACTTGACTGTTTTAACGTATTCAGTGCTTGAGTGGATCATCCCAAAACGGCCGCTCACTTTCCGCCACCGCGTCCACTCGGCTGAGACCGATGTCCTTGAGTGCGGCGTCGCTCAAACTCGCCAACTTCCGACGCTCTGCGGCTAACTGATTCCAGCGCTTCACTTGCAGCCAAAGCAGGCTCAACAGCCGTCCGAGACTAAAATTAGTTTTCGGCAGTGCAGTGGCGATGGCATAACCTTTTTGACCTTTCATCTTCAATCCCTCCATTCGGCTCTGCCCCCAAGGGTTGCGCGACTTCCTGCTGCGCTTTGGGGATGGCGTAAGTGTCCGGCCGGGATTAAGATCAATCCAACGAATGTTTCTTATGCAATACATCTTGGAGATTGATGAGATGAGCAACTACGTCGGCATCGATAGCGAACTTCTGCGCACCTTCGTCGCGATCGCCGACCTGGGCGGCTTTACCCGTGCGGCGGAAGCGGTCAACCGCACGCAGTCGGCGGTCAGCATGCAGATGAAGCGCCTCGAGGAAGATGTGGTGCAGCGCTCACTGTTCGAGCGCGATGGCCGTCAGGTACGTCTGACACCCGAAGGCCAAGTGCTGCTCGGCTATGCCAGGCGCATCCTCAAGCTGCATGGCGAGGTCATCAACACCCTGCGCGAGCCGCACATGGTCGGTTCGGTGCGCATCGGCACACCGGACGACTACGTGATGCGCTTTCTGCCGGGGATTCTCTCGCGCTTCGCCCAGGCTTATCCGATGGTGCAGGTCGAAGTGCACTGCGACTCTTCCTCGCAGCTCCTGCAGCGCCAAGATCTCGATTTGACGATTGTCACGCGTATGCCGGGCGAGGAGATCGGCCAACTGCTGCGCCAGGAGCGCTTCGTTTGGGCCGAAGCACTGGGCTTCTGTCCCCATGAACAAACGCCCTTGCCACTGGCGATGTTCAACACCGATTGCTTCTGCCGCACCTGGGCCTGCAACGCGCTAGATGCCATGGAGCGGGAGTACCGGGTTGCCTATACCAGCCCCAGCCTGTCGGCGCTCATGGCGGTGGTCAGCGCGGGCCTGGCCGTGACCGCGCAGCTACAGAGCCTGATCACCCCGGACATGCGCATCCTCGGCAAAGCCGAAAACCTGCCCGAGCTACCCATGTCCAGCATTGTTCTGCTGCGCAACACCCGCACTCAGTCACCAGTAACCGAAACCTTGGCCGAGCATATTGCCGAGGGTTTTCGTCTTTAAAGCCTGAAACTGCCTGGCCAGGGCTATCTACTTCAGCGCCAGCGATACTGCGCAGAGCACCAGAAAGCCGCAGAACAGCGAACGCAGCACCCGTTCAGGCAGAGCGTGGGCCAGCTTTACTCCCCAGCCGATACTGAGCAATCCACCCACGGCCAAGGGAACCCCCATGGCCCAGGCCACGTGGTCGTGCATCCCGTAGGACAGCAAAGTAACTGCCGTGCTTGGTGCAGCTAGCGCCAGCGAGAGCCCCTGGGCCACGACCTGAGTGGCGCCGAACACGCTGGTCAAGACCGGAGTGGCCAGCACCGCGCCACCGACCCCGAACATACCGCCAAGCACACCGGAACAACTGCCCAGCAGGCCAAACCAAGGCCAGGGATAACGCAACTCGCTGCTCGGCGGGGCAGGCCGGATGAACAGCCGGCTCATGTTGTAAAGGATCAGCGCCAGCAGAAAGCCGACGAACGCCATGCGCATGCGCTCCGCATCCAGGCGCACCGCATAGGTCGAAGCCAGCCAGGCAAAAATGAATCCAGAGAGCCCGAGCGCCAGGGCATAGCGCGGATCGATACGGTTGTGCTGGTGATATCGCCACAACGCCAGCAGCACATTAGGCACCACCATCACCAACGCCGTACCCTGGGCCAGCTGTTGATCGAGACCGAACAGCACGCCAAGCGCCGGAATAGCGATCAGGCCACCGCCGATACCGAAAAGCCCACCCACAGTGCCGAGCGCCAGGCCCAGCACTAAATTCATCAACACGTCGATCAGGCTCATCCGCGACTCCAATTCTGAAGTGGCCTAGGGTACGCAGTAGCCGCTAGCATGGAAACGCACAGCCACGCACAATGGCAATGCGCAAACCACACAGGCAAATAGCACTGCCATGAATCCAGATGCCCTGACTGACCAGCTCACTTTGTTTCTCGATGTGCTCGAAAGCGGCAGCTTCTCCGCCGCAGCCCGTCGCCACCCGCTGACCCCTTCGGCAGTCGCACGACGGATTGATGCCCTGGAGCGCTCGCTGGGCAGCAGCCTGTTCAGTCGCAGCACTCATGCCGTGCGCGTTACGCCCGCTGGCCTGGCGTTTGCGGAGCGGGCCAAACGCGTGCTGGCAGAACTGCGTCTGGCGCGCGCCGAGGCGGTGTCACTGAGCAGCGCGCCAGAAGGCTTGATCCGCATCGATGCACCCTCGCCATTCGGACGCCGCCACTTGGCACCGGCGATTGCCGAGTTTCTGCTCGCCTATCCGGGGCTGGATGTACAGCTACGGCTGATCGACAGCTTTGTCGACCTGCATGGCGGGCATCTCGGCGAAGTCGATCTGGTGCTGCGCATCGGTCCGCTGGCCGACACCCGTCTGGTCGCAACGCCCTTGGCGCCGCTGGTACGGGTAGTCTGCGCCAGCCCTGAATACCTCAAACAGCGTGGTGTGCCGCGCAATCCAAGTGAGCTCGTCGAGCACGACGGCCTGGACTGGGACGCGCTTGCCCCACCCCACGCCTGGCGCTTCGAACAGAATGGCCGAATACAGGTTTTTCGCCCGCAGCGCCTGCGGATGACGGCGAACAACGCTGAAACCCTGCTGTTCGGTGCATTGGCAGGCCTCGGTATCGCCCATCTGCCAACCTGGCTGATTAGCGAATACCTGATGCGCGGCGAGCTTGTGCCGTTGTTTTGCGAAAACGGCCTACCGCCACCAGAGCCTAGCGGCATCTACGCCTTGCGCCTGGAAAGCAAAACCAGTTCGCGCAGCCGTTTGCTGCTGGAGTTTCTGAAAACTCGTTTCGGCCCGGTGCCGCCTTGGGATCTGGCGCTTCAGAGTGGTCTGGGCCGCTATTAAGCGCTGGACAAAATTAAGCTTCGGACAAACATGCGCAGCACTAAAAACATGGCGCACGAAAGTCAAGCGCGCTAACTTTAGCCTCATCACTCGATGGAGGCTTCTATGGACCACCCCGCCCCTTGCGCACAGCTGCTGCTCGACAACCAACTGTGCTTTGCCCTCTATTCCACATCCCTGATGATGACCAAGGTCTACAAACCTCTGCTGCAAGTACTCAACCTGACCTACCCGCAATACCTTGCGATGCTGGTGCTATGGGAAGGTGACGGTATCACCGTCGGCGAGCTCAGCCAGCGCCTGCTGACCGACCCCGGCTCGGTCACCCCGCTACTCAAGCGCCTCGAAGGCGAAGGTTTGCTGACCCGCACTCGTAGCAGTGCCGACGAGCGCGTGGTGGAATTGCGCCTGACGGACAAAGGTCGTGCACTACAACAACAAGCCCAAGCCGTACCAACCTGCATTCTCAAAGCCACCGATCAGTCCATCGATGCGCTGACTGCCCTTACGAAAGACCTGGTCGCTCTCCGCGGCAGCCTGCAGAAGGCCGTTTAGAGCCTTATTCCCAAAAGCCGTAGGGCTTATCGCAACTCTCTCCATAAATTAACTGCGCGCAAAATAATTTCGCACTAACTTCTATCTAACGCACTTACTTAGCGCGCAAATTTTTAGCAAGCAAACATAAATTGGAGATACTCGCATGCAAGCCATCAAAGCGCTCTACACCGCTACCGCCACTGCCACTGGAGGCCGCGACGGCCGCGCTGTTTCGTCCGACGGCTTCCTCGACGTGCAGCTGACTACCCCGCGCGAACTCGGCGGCCAAGGCGGCGAAGCCACCAACCCTGAGCAACTGTTCGCTGCCGGCTACTCCGCCTGTTTTATCGGCGCCTTGAAGTTCGTCGCCAGCCAAAGCAAGCGCCAACTGCCGAACAACTCCTCGATCACCGGCAAGGTCGGCATCGGCCAGATCCCTGGTGGTTTTGGCCTCGAAGTCGAATTGAACATCGACCTGCCCGGCCTGGAACAAGCCGACGCAGAGGCATTGGTAGCCGCGGCCCACCAGGTTTGCCCCTACTCCAACGCCACGCGCGGCAACATTCAAGTCAGCTTGAACGTCAGCGTCTAAGACCCGAGCCGGCCACCTCGATTACGTTGCAGACCAGCCAAGAGCTGAAAAAGCACCTGAAATAAATCATCGCCCATAAAAAAGCCCGACTCGCTGGTCGGGCTTTTTCTTGCTCGCAACTTAGGCCAAGGTTCAGGCCTGTGGAGCCTTGGTACGACTCTTATAGGAGCCACCTTCGCGGGTATCGATTTCGATCCAGTCACCGATTTCCACGAAATCGGCAACGCTCAGCTCGGTACCGTTCTTCAGTTTGGCCGGCTTCATCACCTTGCCCGACGTGTCGCCACGAGCGGAACCTTCGGTGTAGTCAACCTGACGGACGATGGTAGTCGGCAGGTCGACGGAAACCAAACGGCCTTCGAAGAACACGGCTTCACAGATATCGTTCATGCCTTCTTCGATGAACGGCATTACCGCTTCCAGGTCTTCGGCATTCAGCTCGTACATGGTGTAGTCGGTGGTGTCCATGAACGTGTAGGTTTCGCCGCTGATGAAGGACAGGGTCGCTTCTTTACGGTCGAGGATTACGTCGTCCAGTTTGTCGTCTGCGCTATAAACGGTTTCGGTCTTGTAACCGGTCAGCAGGTTTTTCAGCTTGGTCTTCATGATCGCGCTGTTACGACCGGACTTGGTGAATTCAGCTTTCTGAACCAGCCAAGGATCGTTGTCGATACGAATCACGGTACCGGGTTTCAGTTCTTTACCAGTTTTCATTACGAATATCCGAATTTGGATGGAGATTACAAAAATCTAGGCCACGTATCATATCCAATTTAGGTAAAACTGTACCAGAGCTGCTGCAAGATCGGCCTGAGAGGCCTGCTCCAGACACCACTTCTCGGCATGTTCGGCCACCTGTGGCCACTCTTGCTGCAGCGCCTGCCAGCTTTCAGCCATTTCGCCCCCTGTATTCCATGCCCGCCAGAGACCTGTCATCGCAGCCTTGGCAGACGGCGGCAAACCCGCGGTATACAGAGCCAGAAAGGCTTCGAGCTTGTCCAGATGGACATCTTCTACCTGCTGGTAAATGTGCCAGAGCAGCGGGCGCCCGGCCCATTGCGCCCGAACGAAAGAGTCTTCACCGCGCACGGCATTGAAATCGCAGCTCCACAACAAGCGGTCGTAGTCATCCTGCTGGACGAACGGCAACACGTGGACACTCAAGGCCCCGCGAACCTGGCTATCGCCGGCCTTTAAGCCCTGCACGCCCAGCCAGCGTTCAAGGTCCGCGAGAATCCGCCCCTCCGGCACCAATAGCTGGGTGGGCTGGACACCCCTGCACAGGACATCCAGCCAGCTGGCCAGACCGGTATTCTCGTAGGCGAACAGCGAGATCAAGCGTGCACCGGGCAGTAGTTGCACACCCAATGCGCGCAGAAAAGCCACTCGCGCTGCCGCATCGGCCTGGAACGCCCGACGTCGCGCCAGCAGATCACGCTCGCGCAGCAAGCCTCCCGTATCGGCGCTGAAGCCTGGAAAAAAGAAGAACTTCTGCAACCCGCCCGACTGCAACGAAGGTAAGCCGTGACAACCAGCGACCCACTCCTCGGCACTGAGGTATTCCAGATTCAGCCAGAGCACTTTCGGCTTCGTCGCCATGGCGGCGATATAGGCTTCGGGTAACTGGCAGGCGAAAGCTCCGATCACCACCTGCGCGGGCTCGACTGGTTGCCACGGCTTAGGCCACAGGCGAACCTCCACCCCCTGCTGCCACTGACTCTGCGCGCTAACATCTGCGTGCGGACAAAGCCGGACGAAAGCCTGTAGATCATCCACCCACAGCCGCACAGCCTGCCCCTGCTCGGCAACCAACTGCCGGGCAAGGCGCCAGGTCACGCCAATATCGCCGTAGTTATCGACAACGCTGCAGAAGATGTCCCATTTCACTGTCTTGGGGTTTCCCAGAAAAAAAGAAGAGAGTTTAACCCCTCTCACCGGCAGCCCCGCAAACCCGCAGCCTCGCCATCGACTTACCCAGCGCCGTTACAGGAAACACGAACAAAAAGCCCGCCGAAATGGGCGGGCAAAGAGTGCGGAGCAAGCACTAGGAAGAAACAGGCAGCATGCGCTGCCGAAGGCTCAGGGGAGAGCTCGAAAACCATCAAGCAGCGAGAGGGTGGCCTCCCACATAACGCATGGCCAGTTCCAGTTGCCAGATGGCCTTGCTGGCAGCCGCAGCATCCCGGGATGTGAAGGGGCCGGCCTTCTTCACGCCGTCCACCACCACAAACCAACAGGCGAGATGACCCACGGAGCGCAACGGGCCAGGAACCGCGGAACCAACCAAGGACATAATATCGATGTGGGGCATGATCACCTCCCAAACTCTGTCTGGTGATAACCATATGCCGCCGCTTTACATAGCTGAAATCAGTGGGGCTAATAGTGTTTATAGGGTTTGGTAATTGGACTACCCCCGGTACCCTAGACATTTCCCAGCCTCACGATGAGGCACATTCAAATGCCTCAGGACTGACGCCGCCCAGGTGGCTCTTTGCGTCGTCGCCGCCAGCCTTGAGTCCCTCGATGCGCTCAGCCCAGGAACCCCGTGCGGTAAGGATCAGTACCGGAGTAACCAGCCCTCCAACGCGCCACTCCCGCAAGACTTCCAGCCCTGGTTTACCCGGCAGACCAAGATCGAGAATGATCAGGTCATAGGGTTCGCTGGCCCCCTGATAGAGCGCGTCGCGACCATCCGCCAGCCAATCCACGGCATAGCCCTGACGCCCGAGGCCGGCGAGCAACTCGTCAGCCAATGGCACATGATCTTCCACCAACAACAGACGCATCAGTCGTCTTCCTCATCCTTCAGGACTCGGCCATCGCGGGCATCCAACTCCAACTCACGAACCACACCGTCAGCAGTCAATAATTCGACCTCATAGACGAAAACATCGCCTTCCTCTTCCAGCTCCGCCTCCAACAGCGTCGCCCTGGGGTAACGCCCCAGGGCTGGCTGCATCAAGTGTTCAAGCGGCAGGATGACGCCCTCCTGACGAAGACGCAGGGCCTCGTCCTGATCCAGATCACGTGCTTGCGCCTCAACACTCAGAACCAAGACAGCCAAGAGAAAGACGCTGATCCCGTTATAACGGGCGACCCATTGCATTATTTGTCTTGATGATCTTTGAGAACTTGGCCGTTCGTCGCATCAAGCTCGACATCCCACTGCACACCTTGGGCGTCGCGCAGTTCTACTTGGTAAACGTAGCGGCCGTATTCCTGTTCCAGCTCGGTTTCTTCAACCGTAGAGCCCGGGTGTTTGGTAATAGCCGCTGCATTCAGCTTTTCAAAGGACAGGATGGTGCCAGCGTCACGCAGCTTCAGCGCCTCGTCCGGGCCCAGATCACGGGCTTGGGCGATACCTGTCGTAGTGGCAAGGACGGCTACGGCGGACAGAGCGGCGAATTTCTTCATAGTGAATCTCCTTGGGAGGTTGTGTGCTTTCGACAGGGCTCAAGTTACCTCGCCTGGCTTAACTCAAGCTGAATTGACCTGAAGCCCGGTGCTGCACTTCCCAGAACGAACATTGCGCCTTGCCCAACCCCTGCGAGCATCATTCATGTGGTGAAGTCACTTGGTCTGACCGCACGGGCCTCTATAATCGCTGCCTTGCGTGATGGAGACCAGCATGAGCGCTATTCAAATCAAGTTTCCCGCCCTAACCCTGAAAGCCGGTCCACAGGCCTTTGCGCGTATCCGCGACACTGGTTTACGACCGGCAGACGTGGGCATTTTGCCGGGTGCGGCCGGCGGCCCGAAAGCACTGGGTATACAAGGGCTGGACTTGGCGCTGTTCGGCGACTGGCTGCCACGGGCGCCACGCGAGCGCGCGTTGATTGGCGCCTCGATCGGTTCCTGGCGCTTTGCCAGCGCCTGCCTGCCGGACGCTGCGCAGGGCATCCGCCGCCTCGGTGAGCTGTACACCGCACAGCGTTTCGCCAAAGGCGTGAGCATGGCCGAGGTGTCGCACAGCTGTAGCTTGATGCTCGATGAACTGCTCGATGGCCAGGACTCGCTCATCCTCAGCAACCCGCACTACCGCCTGAATGTGCTGGTAGTGAAAAGCCTGGGCCTGCTCGCCCATGATCGGCGTGGCGCACTCGGACTGGGCCTGTCTTCGGTAATCGGCAACAACCTGATCGGCCGCCCCCGCCTGGCCAAGCACTTTGAACGGGTGATTCTGCACGATGCCCGCTTGGCACCACCGCTGACAGCACTCAACGACTTTCCCTCTCGCTGCTTGCCTCTGCACACCTGCAACTTGCGTCATGCCTTGCTGGCTTCCGGCTCGATCCCAATGGTGATGGAGGGGGTGCGCGACATCCCGGGTGCTGGTGCCGGCACTTATCGCGACGGTGGCCTGCTCGACTATCACCTCGATCTGCCCTACAGCGGTAGCGATGTGGTTCTCTACCCGCACTTCACCGACAAAGTTATCCCCGGCTGGTTCGACAAGGGGCTACCCTGGCGTCGCGCCGATACCACCCGACTGCAAAATGTGCTGTTACTCGCGCCCTCGCGTGACTACTTGGCCCGTCTACCCCACGGAAAACTGCCCGACCGTAAGGACTTCAGCCGCTATTTAGGCGACGACGCCGGGCGCGAACGCTATTGGCGAAAAGCGATGGATGAAAGCCGTCGACTCGGCGAGGAATTCCTCGAATTGGTTGACAACGGTCGCCTGGGCGCACAACTCCAGACGCTCTGATTGAGCATTTCCCATAAGCCAATTGAAGTGGCTACCGCAGCACGCTAGGCTGCCGCGTGAGTAACCAGGGAGGGGTTCATGAGGCTTGCAGTAGCAATAATCCACGGCATCGGCACACAAGCCGATCAACGCAATGCGGAAGGCCAACACCTCTTCGCCCAGAACCTGATTGGCAGCCTGCACCGGCGCCTTGGCGTCGAAGCGAAGCACGTGGCATTCCAAAGCCTGTACTGGGCCAGCGTGCTGGATAAACGCGAAAATGCCTACCTCGACAAGCTCACGGCCGAACCGGTCAGTTGGCGCTGGTTACGGCGTATCGTCACCCTGTTTCTTGGTGATGCCAGCGGTTACCGCAAAGTCAGCCAGGCCTACGACACCACTTACGAAGAGGTTCACCAGTCTCTGCGACATGGATTGAACGCCCTGCGTGCACAAGTGGGAGCACAGACACCTTTGGTTGTGCTCGCCCACTCCCTGGGTGGACATATCTTCTCCAATTTCGTCTGGGATCAGCAGAAGCTCAACGCCACACCGAGCTGCCCGCGCGATCCCTTTCTGGCCCTGGAAACACTCGCCGGTCTGGTTACCTTCGGCTGCAATATCCCACTGTTCACCTTCGCCTACGACCCAGTGGTGCCGATCCGTTTTCCCGGACATTGCCTGACGGACTCAGTACGCGATCAGGCGCGCTGGCTAAATCTCTATGCACCGGCCGATCCACTGGGCTATCCATTACGGCCACTACCGAACTACGCCAAGGTAGTGACGCAAGATCGCGCCATGCCTGTCGGCCCTTGGTACAAAAGACACACACCCTTGAGTCATCTGGAGTATTGGGACGATGCCCAGTTTCATGCCTATGTGGCGAGTTATCTGTGTCAGTTGTTGCCTGCTTGCGCTGAGTGAAACCACGCACGCTTCGCTGAACTCACCAGGTCAAACCTAGGTGGAAGCCTTGCTCGCTTTTGTCGAAAACAGTCGCTGCAAATTTGTCCGCAACGGTAGCGAGTACAGCCCGAAGGATGCACGCGCCCACTTGCAGAAGAAACTTGAGCATCTGGAAAAGAAAGGCCTGGTTGATTCCGCGAGGGTGTACGAATTTTTGTGTAACCGGCCCATGAGCGGCACTGTCGCTCCAGACCGGAGACACCATGAGCCAATCGAAACACCCCCATTACCGACGAACTGCTGGATCAGTTGCTGGTTAATTATCAGAAACCCGAAGATCTGATCGGGAGCGAAGGCATCCTCAAGCAGTTGACCAAGAAACTGGTCGAGCGCGCCCTGGATACCGAACTGACCCACCACCTCGGCCATGACAAGCATCAGCCTGTCAGCAACTCGACGGGCAACACCCGCAACGGCTTCAGCAAGAAGAAGCTCAAGGGCGAGTTCGGCGAGTTGCCTATCAATGTGCCACGCGACCGCCATGGCACCTTCGACCCACAAATTGTTGAGAAGCATCAGAGCCGCTGGGCGGGCTTCGACGACAAGATCCTCTCGCTCTACGCCCGCGGCATGACGGTGCGCGAGATTCAGGCGCACCTGCAGGA
>JBOICE010000024.1:0-9532 GCA_050739815.1 Pseudomonas sp.
CGCCGGTGCAGTACAACTACCGCGATAAGGCCGAGCTGCAACGCCTCGGTCTGAACTATCACCTGGAGGGCGAACAGCCGGGCGTAAGTGTATTTCTGCGCGACGGCGAACGGCTCTACCACAGCTACTCAAGCTACGGTCGCGGCCTGGACATCCTGGTCAACACTTATAGCTACCTGGATTTGACGCCCCTCGGTCGCCTGGAGGGTTGGGGTGGCATGCCGGATTTGCACGGCCAGGGGTTGTTCTGGACCAAACACCACGACCGTTACACCCAGGCACCGACCGACGCGCACAGCTGCTGTGCCACGGTCAAATCCGCCTGAAACAACCTGTGAGCGTTCCATGTTCGATTGAAAACCGCTGCTCGAGGAGAACGATATGAACACCGCAACCCGCATTCAAGATGACCAGGCGCAACTGCGTGAACTGCTGGATAGCTGGGCAAAAGCCGTGCTGGCCCAGGATATCGAGCGCATCGTCAGCCACTATGCGCCGAATATCCTCGCCTTCGATGCCATCGCCCCGCTGCAATTCAAGGGCCGGGAGCTCTACAAGGCCCATTGGCAAGCCTGCATGTCCATGTGCCCTGGCCCCGGCGTGTTTGAAATCCACGAACCGGTTCTCGAGGCCAGTGGTGACCTGGGCTTTGGTTATTACCTCTGCCGTTGTGGCGGAACCGATGCCAATGGTCAGGCGCAATCGTCCTGGATGCGTGTGACCCAGGGCTATCGCAAGCACAACGGCCAGTGGTTGATCGTGCATGAGCACTTTTCGGCACCTTTCGATATGCAAAGCGGTAAAGCTCTGTTCGATCTTCAGCCCTAGCGTCTTTCCGCGGTTCGGGGCGGGCGGAGTGAGGAGTGCTCACGTCCAGGCAGTCGGCCTGTTGTGACGGGCTCCGTTCGCCCCGACTGCCGCAAGCCCACCCCGTCGTCCTCGCGAACGCGGGGTTCCAGTAGGCGATGAACCGTGGGGGTTCACTTCGCTCAACCTGGCTTCGACGGTGACTCCACGTGCAGCCTGGAACCCGGCACGCCATCACTCGCGTTATTGCGCCAACCGCAGCATGCGCTGCGCGTGCTCGCGCACGGCCATGCGCAGCTCTGCTGGCTGTTCGATCTCGAAGTCGAACGGTAGCCGCGCGAGTTGGCGGGCGAACCAGGTCAGGCTGTCGGTGCTGGTGCTCAGCCGCACGCCATTCTGGTGCGGTACGAGCATGCCGACAGTGCGGCCCAGCTCGGTAGTGGCGGTGGGCAGGTCGGTATGTAACTGCACCTCGACGGCGATGGCGCGCGGCAGCATGGCGATACTGGTGTTCAGGTGGCTGGCGGCGTCGAAGTCGGCCGGGCGCTCGAAGCGGGTTTCCAGCGTCTGCGCCGTTTGCACCCGGTCCAGGCGGAACGAGCGTAGCCCGTTGCGCAGATGGCACAGGCCGCTCATGTACCAGAGCCCCCAGCGGTAGGCCAGGCCATAGGGGTCGACGTCGCGCTCGCTGACCCCACCCTGATCGGAGCGATAGCTCAGGTGTACGCGTTGCCTGGCTTGGGCAGCGCTGGCGAGAGCGATCAAGAGGCCGTTATCGCCCTGCCCAGTAGCGCGCGGTACATCCAGGGTCGCGCTCTCGCTCAGGGCGCGTATCCGATGCTTCAAATGGGCGGGCATCACCCGTTCCAACTTCGCCTGGGCGCTTTCCACCGACGGAGCGGTTTCCGCTAACCCGAGGTTGCGGGCGGCGAGCAGGCCAAGGGAGATCGCCTGGGTTTCTTCCGGGGTGAACATCATGGGTGGCAGCTTAAAGCCGGCCACCAACTGGTATCCGCCATGCCGTCCGCGCTCTGCGGTCAGCGGGATGCCTAGTTCTTCCAGGGTGCTGATGTAGCGCCGCAGGGTCCGGCCATCCACGCTCAGGCGTTGCGCCAGTTCACGGCCGCTGATCTGTCCATGACTTTGCAGCAGTTCCAGCAGGGCCAGGACGCGGGTGGTGGGGTTCGTCATAATTTTTTCGATTTCGCGATTTTATTAGGGCGGAATATAGCCTATTAAGCCGTTAGCTTGTGCTCCAGGCCAGCGCCAAAGCCGCTCTGACCCACTCAACTACCAGGTCAAGGAGTCAAGCGATGGAACCCGTACTGTTTTATGGCGTACCGCAGGGTTGTTCGTTCGGTTCAATCGTCGCGCTGGAATGGCTGGGTCAGCCTTACAAGCTGTGCCGCATCGAAATGCTCGAGCATCCATGGGACAGGCTCTATGGCCAGATCAACCCGCTGTACCAGACCCCATCGCTGCTGCTGGAAAACGGTGAGGTAATCAATGAGAGCCTCGCCATCCTCCAGCATCTTGCCGCCCGTGCGCTGGATACGCCGCTGTGCCCTCGCCAGGGCACACGCGAGTTCGACCGGCTCAACCAAATGCTCGCCTTCCTCAACACCGACTTCTTTTCGTCCTTCTACCCGCTGTGGGTCATCTATGAGAAGGCCGGTCTGAACGAGGCGCAGCGCGAAGTGCTAAGGGCCCTGGGATACGAACGCGTGATTGCGGGGTGCACCCATCTCAATAACCTGCTGGCCGAGCGTGAATGGTTATTGGGTGACGCCCGCAGCCTGGCCGACGCCTATCTGGCCGGTGTCGCGCGTTGGGCCGACTACCATCAGCTATTCGATATGCCGCGCGAGTTCCCACATCTGGCCCGGCACCTGCGCAAGCTCGCCGACGACCCGGCGGTGATCTTCGCTACGGCCATCGAACAGGGACAGCCGGCAATCGGTAGCGGCCAGTTCAACGGGCATGTGACCCTGCAAGCACTACGCCCGCGCTTGATCGACTAGTGACCTGGACCAGGCGGTTGGCCAGCGGGGCGTTTGCCATTCGCTGGCCAACCTGAGGTATTCAAGTAGCGCTTATTCAATGTTCTGGCGCGAAAAGCCACTGTCGTTAACCCGTGCGGTTACGCAGAATCCAGGGTGATCCATTCACCGGCTCTTCACACAGAGAAGAATAAAAATGACCGCCAATCCCTTATTGACCTTATTCATGCCCATGGCGCTCGGCATCATCATGCTCGGCCTTGGGCTGTCCTTGACCCTGGCCGACTTCACCCGTGTGGTCAAATTCCCCAAGCCCGTGCTGGTCGGCCTGGGCTGCCAGATTCTGTTACTGCCACTGGTGTGCTTCTGCATCGCCAAGGGCTTGGGTCTGGAGCCGGCCCTAGCCGTGGGGCTGATGCTGCTGGCTGCGGCTCCCGGGGGGACCTCGGCAAACCTCTATAGCCACTTGGCCCATGGCGATGTGGCGTTGAATATCACCCTGACAGCGGTGAACTCGGTAATTGCCATCCTGACCATGCCGCTGATCGTCAATTTCGCGCTGCTGCATTTCATGCAGGGCGATCAGGCCATTCCTTTGCAATTTGGCAAGGTGGCCCAGGTATTCGCCATCGTCCTCGGGCCGGTGGCTATAGGCATGGCCCTGCGCAGTCGATTCCCGGCGTTTGCCGAGCGGATGCAGACGCCGGTAAAAATCGTCTCGGCGTTGTTCCTGGCGCTGATCATCGTGCTGGCGCTGGCCAAGGACTGGCAGACCGTCATCGAGTACGCGCCTCAGGTCGGTCTGGCGGCACTCAGTTTCAATCTGATCAGCCTCGCAGTCGGCTATTACGTGCCGCGCCTGCTCAAGTTATCGCAGCGCCAGGCGATAGCCATAGGCATGGAAATCGGCATCCACAACGGCACGCTGGCCATCGCCCTGGCGCTGAGCCCGATGCTGCTGAACAACCCGACCATGGCCATCCCGGCGGCGGTCTACAGCATCATCATGTTCTTCACCGCCGCCGGGTTCGGCTGGTGGGTCAATCAGCGACACGGGCAGGAACTGGCGGCTGAGGCCTAAGGTTTTTGCTAAAACCGAGTGCACACAAGCGTGCATTGAGGGGCGCTTTAGAGCGCCTTTCTTGTCTCTGCTCACGCGCGCTCAGATGGAACTCGACACCGGGGGCTAGGACTCTGTTCTGAAAACGACGCCGACATAGCTATTTGCCATCCCTGCTTGCGAATGAACTTGTGTTCGAGGGCGTCTCACCGCAAATCTGCATGAATCTTGAATGGCAGAGCCGTTCGGCAATGCCGCGTAGCATTCGATAGAGGACTGAGCGCAATGATTTCCGCCTTGCAACGCAGTTTTGCCAATCTCGGAATGGCGAAGAAGCTCGGCACCGGTTTCGGCCTGGTCTTGCTGCTCACCGGCGTGGTGGCGGCGATTGGCCTGACCTCGCTGCAAGCCATCAGTCAGCGCTTTGACGGCCTCAAGCAGATGTCGGCGATCAACAGCGCCGTGCTGCGCGTGCGCCTGGATGAACAGGCGTTCTCCTTGAGCGGCGATCCGCAGTCGGTGGAGGCGCTGCGTAAAGGCGTCGAGTCGATTCTGGCCTTGAGTGTCGAGCTGAAAAACCAGTCTCCCGCCAGCCGTCCGGCAATGGCTGCGGTGGAGCAGTCCGTCGGCGTTTACCGGAGCTCCTTCGACCAGTTCGTTGAGCTGGCCCTGGCCAAGGACCTGGCGCTGGAGATGGCCAGTTGGTCGGTGACCAGCGTGGCTAACAACCTCGATCTGTTGCAAGCCGGTCTGGCCGATGATGGTGCCTACGAGCTGAAAGACTCGCAGGGCCAGCGGGGCGCGGAGTTTATCGCGCAGGCCAATCAGGTCAGCCAGGTCTCCCGGTTGATGCTGCAAGCGCTGAACGAGGCGCACGCGCGCTTGGCGCAGAGCCGCAAGGCCAGCGAAGGCGAGGAGGTCGCTGCGACCAAGATCGCCCAGGCCGATGAGGCACTGGCGTTGGTCGAGCAGTTGAAAGCCACGGTGACAGACTCAGGTTATCTGACCGTGCTCAATGAAGTCAGCGGCCATATCACCAATTTCAGCGGCAAGCTGGCCGAGTACACCGACCTGCTGAGCAAGGAGCGGCAGGTCTATAGGCAAATGCATGAGCGCGCCGAGCAGGTGGTGCAGCAGGTCGATCAGGCCTATACCGCGCAGGACGCCGCCATGCAGCGTGAGTTGAAGGCCAACTCTGTGCTGATTCTCGGCTCCTCGGCCTTGGCCTTGCTGGTAGGGCTGGCGGCTTCACTGCTGATCACTCGGGTCATAGTCGGGCCGTTGCGCAGTGTAATCGGCGTGGCCAAGCGGATTGCCGAGGGCGATCTGAGCACGCAGATCGAGGTGCGTGGCCGCGATGAAATTGGCCAGTTGATGAGTGCCATGCAGCAGATGTCCGCCGGCCTCGGCAGCATGGTCAGTGGCTTGCAGGCGGGGATCAACCGGATCGCCTCGTCCGCGCGTTCGCTCTCGACGGTGACCGAACAGACCAACGCCGAGGTCGCCAACCAGAAAGAAGAAACCGAGCAAGTGGCCACCGCGATGAACCAGATGGCGGCCACCGTGCACGATGTTGCGCGCAATGCCGAAGAGGCCGCAGGCGCTGCCCAAACGGCGGACGCCAAGGTCGCCAACGGGCAGGACGTGGTGCGTAAGACGATGGCGCGTATCGAGCAGTTGTCGGCGTCTTCTGGCTCGGCCAGCCAGAGCATCCAGAACCTCAGCCTGGAAATTCAGAACATCGGCTCGGTGTTGGGGGTGATCAAAAGTGTCGCCGAGCAGACCAACTTGCTGGCGCTCAACGCCGCCATCGAAGCCGCTCGTGCTGGCGAGCAGGGCCGTGGCTTTGCGGTGGTGGCCGATGAAGTGCGCGCGCTGGCCAAGCGCACGCAACAATCCACCGCGGAAATCGAACGCTTGGTGGCGGCCTTGCAACAAGGTGCACAGAGCTCCGTCACGCAGATCCAGAGCAGCAGCGCTCTGGTCGAACTGACAGTGAGTGATGCGTTACAGACCGAAAGCGCGCTGGGCAGCATCGCCTTGGCGGTGTCGGTGATCCATCAGATGAACCAGCAGATTGCCGCGGCAGCCGAGCAGCAAAGCTCGGTGGCGGAAGAGATCAACCGCAGCGTGACTAATATCCGCAGCAGCGCCGATCAGTCGTCATTGGCGATGGAAGGCACCGCGGCGTCGAGCATTGAACTGGCCACTTTGAGCAACGAATTGCAGGGTATGGTCGGGCACTTCCGTTTGTGAGATGAAACCTGTGTAAACCGAAGGCGCCTTGAGCTAATGCCGTTCACTTAAAGCCTGTGACGGCCTCGGAGTAGGTCGGCGCAGAGCGCAGCGAAACCCACCACTGAGTCGCCCTGCGGCACCCTGTGCCCGGCCTCCAAGACCGGACGGCCAAGCGGTGGTGGATTTGCAGGTAGAGGGGGTTAATCGAGCGAATGCTCAGGCCGGTCAGTTCGGCGGTGTCTGTGGCCGTCAGATCCAAGGCGAAACAGCGCAGCACGCTACGAAATTTCGCCTCGGAGATCGTTGAACGGCGGTAGTAGCGATTTTTCAGATTCATATCAGAAGCTTAGCCAGTGCTCAGACTAGCTTTGCTTCTTAAGCCCCTTTCTATTGCGCATGGGCTTAGCGTTGAGCGACCAATTCCTCCAGATGGGCAATGATCGCATCCGGTTTCAGCACCAGAACATCGCTTTCCAGGGCGTCCAGCACCACCTCGGCGGTGTTGCCGATCAGCGCGCCGGAGAGGCCGGTGCGCGCCACGGTGCCAATTACCGTGACCGCCGCGTTGAGTTTGTGGGCGATGTGCGGGATCAGCACATCTGCCGGGCCTTCCTCTATGTGCAATTGCTCGTCGCTGAAGTCGTACTCGGCCTGGAAGGCTTTGCATTGCTCGCGGTAGCGCGCCTCAATGGTTTCCTTGAGCTGGAATACTGGGTCGGCGGCCGAGAGCATGGGTGAGGGGTGGGCGCTGATCACATGCAGGCTCGCCTTGGCCAGGCCGGCGATTTCGTAGGCGTGGTTGATGATGCTCGAGTGCAGCGTGCGGTGCTCGCCATCCGCATTACCCACATCGACGGCGGCGAGTATGATGCCGTCGGTCCAGGGATTGTCGGTTTTCACCATCAGCACCGGGCCTGGGCAGTAGCGCAGAAGCTTCCAGTCATCCGGGGTGAGCAGGGCTTTTTTAAGCGGGTTGTCGGGGCGATGTTGCTTGATCACCAGGCCGCAGCCTTCGGCCTGCTGCGTGGTGATGATGGTTTGGTGAAGGTTGTCGTGCCAGGCTTGTTGGCTGGAAGCGCTGTAACCCTCCTGCTGCAGAGTGCTACTGAGATCGGCCAGGATGGCCGAGTGATCGTGCTTTTTGTCGCAGATCAGCAGGTGCAGATGCGACTGAGTCACTCCAGCGATCAGTTTGGCTCGTTTCAGCGCGAGACCGTCAGGTTGCTCGGGCTCAATTATCACCAGAATGCTGCGAATGGCTTGCATGGTCGTCTCCCTGCGAGTGATTGCTAATTTCTTACATCACTATAGATGCCGACAGCGGTCGAGGTTCTTGTCTCAAATCAAGCGCTCGACTGGTTGTCTTCGCCTGCATTCGTATAATGGCCCGCCCTAAGCCCGCCTGCCAGCGTTGAAATGACGCCCTGTGAGATCATGCATTCGCTCCCCGAAATCGACGCTTTCCTGCTTTGCCCTACGCCGGACGCCTGGATTGCCCAGGCTTTGCAGAATCAGGAGGTGATGCTGATCGATCACGCCAACTGCGAGAAAAAGGCTGCCTCAACGGCTATCACGCTGATGTTTCGCTACATCGAGAAGGCCGATCTGCAATACAAAATGTCGCGATTGGCCCGTGAGGAGTTGCGCCATTTCGAGCAGGTCGCAGCGTTGATGAAAAAACGCGGAATTCCCTATCGGCCAATCAGCGCGGCGCTCTATGCCCAGCGTTTGCACAAGCACATGCGCAGCTCCGAGCCGCATAAGCTGATCGATACGTTGATCGTTGGCGCTTTTATCGAGGCGCGCTCCTGTGAGCGTTTTTCCCGTCTGGCGCCGTATCTCGATGATGAGCTGGGGAAATTTTACCGCTCGTTGCTGAAGTCCGAGGCGCGGCACTTCCAGAGTTATTTGAAGCTGGCCCAGGACAATGCGGGGGCGTCGATTGATGCTCGCGTGGCGTTTTTTGCCGAAATCGAGCGCGAGGCGATTCTGACGCCAGATACCGAGTTTCGTTTCCACAGTGGTGCTGCGGCCTGAATCTCGCTCAAGCAAAGTCAGCCAAATAAAAAAACGCCCTGAAGGCGTTTTTTTGTTTCCTGGGGACTTAAGTCTTTGTCGCGCCCTGTGGGAGTTAGCTCTTGTGGTCAGTCTTGAGCCAGGACGAACGGTGCTTGCTGAAAGCCTTGCTCATCGACTTGCAAGGCCCAGCCTTGCTTATCCCAATCACCGAGCACAATGCGTCGTGCAGGTTTGCCGTCGACCTGTAGCTGATGAGTGGCAGGACGATGGGTGTGGCCATGGATCAGCGTGTGGACGCCGTGGGCAGCCATTACGCGGAGGACTTCCTCCGGGCTGACGTCAGTGATTTCAATGGCTTTCATCTGTGTCTGTGCGCGGCTTTCTTTGCGCAGCTTGCGTGCCAGCTTGTGCCGGGTCGCCAGCGGCAGATGGCGCAACACCCAGAGCGTCAGCGGGTTGCGCAAAATGCGCCGCAGGCGCATGTAGGCTGCGTCTTGGGTGCAGAGGCTGTCGCCGTGCATCAACAATACGGATTGGCCGTTCAGTTCGACCAGGCATGGGTCGCGGAGCAGGGTGCAGCCAGCCTGACGACAGAAGCCTTGACCGAGCATGAAGTCGCGGTTGCCGTGCATCAGGTAAATGCGTGTGCCGCCGTCGCTCAGCTCGCGTAGGGCTTGAGCAATCGAGCGCTGGAAAGGGCCCATGGCGTCGTCGCCGATCCAGGCTTCAAAGAAGTCGCCAAGGATGTACAGCGCGTCGGCCGTGCGGGCGCGGCCGGCGAGGAAATGCAGAAACGCCCGGGTGATATCCGGGCGTTGTTCTTCGAGGTGCAGATCGGAGATCAGTAGGTTGATCAAACTGCTTACTCGGTGACGATCTCTGCGCGCTCGATGATTACGTCATCAACCGGAACATCTTGGTGGCCGGACTTCATGGTGGTGGCGACGGCTTTGATCTTGTTCACCACGTCCATGCCTTCGACCACTTCACCGAACACGGTGTAGCCCCAGCCTTGAACGGTCGGTGCGCTGTGGTCGAGGAAGTTGTTGTCGGCAACGTTGATGAAGAACTGTGCGGAAGCCGAATGCGGTTCCATGGTGCGGGCCATGGCGACGGTGCCGATTTTGTTGGAAACGCCGTTGTTGGCTTCGTTCTTGATCGTTGCGCGAGTTGCTTTCTGCTTCATGCCTGGCTCAAAACCGCCACCTTGGATCATGAAGTTGCTGATTACGCGGTGGAATATGGTGTTGTCGTAATGACCAGCCTTAACGTACTCCTCAAAGTTGGCCACGGTCTCTGGAGCCTTGTCAGCGAAGAGGTTCAGGGTGATGACGCCGTGATTGGTATGCAGCTTGATCATGGGAAAATCCACTCGGTCGAGAAAATCGAAGGCCTGTCAGGGGGTTGA
>JBOICE010000025.1:0-13215 GCA_050739815.1 Pseudomonas sp.
GCGGCGAGATCCTTGTGGGTCGCGCAGAGAATGCGCACGTCGACCACCGACTCTTGTTGATCACCGACCGTGCGCACGGCCTTTTCCTGAATGGCGCGCAGCAACTTGACCTGCATCGGCAGTGGCAGGTCGGCCACTTCGTCAAGGAACAGGGTGCCGCCATCGGCGGCTTGGAACAGCCCTTGTTTGTCCAGGATGGCGCCGGTGAAGCTGCCTTTCTTGTGGCCGAAGAACTCGCTTTCCATCAGTTCCGAGGGGATAGCGCCACAGTTCACCGGCACGAACGGTTGTTCGCTGCGTGGCCCTTGTTCGTGGATCAGGCGTGCAACCAATTCCTTGCCGCTGCCTGACTCGCCAGTGATGTACACCGGCGCCTGGCTGCGGGCGAGTTTGCTGATCTGTTTGCGCAGCGCGCGCATGGGCGGTGAGTCACCCAGCAGGCGGCTGTCAACCGGTATCTCTTCGCCGGCTTGGGTGCGCAAGCGCAGGGCCGTGGCGACTAGTTCGCGTAGGCGACCGAGGTCTACCGGTTTGGTCAGGAAGTCGAAAGCGCCAGCCTTGAGGGCGTTGATCGCGGTGTCCAGGCTACCGTAGGCGGTGATCATCGCCACGGGCACTTGCGGATACCGCTGGAGAATATGCTGCACCAGCTCCAGGCCGCTGCCATCTGGCAGGCGCATGTCGGTCAGGCACAGATCGAAGGGTTCGCGGGCCAGCCATTCGCGGGCTTCCTTGACGTTGCGCGCACTTCGGGTGTCGAGCTTCATCCGGCCCAGGGTGATCTCCAGGAGTTCGCGGATATCGGGCTCGTCGTCGACGATCAGGGCTCTCTGTCGCTCGGTCATGGTTAGCTCAGTTTGCGCGGGTGGGCGAAGGTGATGCGGAAGCAGCTACCGCCAACTTCACGGGTTTTGTAGTCGAGTCGGGCTTGGTTGCTTTCGCACAGCTCACGGGAAATATACAGGCCCAGTCCGGTGCCTTTAGTTTCCGTGGTGTAGAAGGGCTCGAAGATATGCTGCAGCTGTTCGGGCGGCACGCCGTGGCCATTATCCAGCACCTCTAGTATGGGCAGGTCGCTGTCTGCGTCGCGAAATAGTTTGAGCCAAACCTGGCCCTGTTTGTGCTGTAGCGCGCTGTAGCGCAAGCCGTTTTGTACCAGATTGGTCAGCACCTGGGTCAGTTGATGCGGATCCATACGGGTCTGGATGGTGCTGCCGGTGGTTTCCAGATGCAGTAGCTGGTTCGCGGTGGCAGAGCTGCGAAATTCGCTGGCGAAACGGTGTAGCCAGTATTTCAGGTCGAGCAACTGAGGCTCGGCTTGGCGGCGGCGCGAGAGCTGGAGAACGTTTTCGATGACCAGGTTCATGCGGCGCGAATGATCCTGAATGATCTGCGTCAATCGCAGGTCTGGTCCTTCCAATGCTTCCGATTCTTGTAGCAGTTGTGCCGCGTGGCTGATGGCGCCGAGTGGATTGCGGATCTCGTGGGCAATGCCGGCAGTCAGGCGGCCGAGCGAGGCAAGCTTGAGCTGCTGCGCTTGTTGGGCGATTTGCGAGATGTCATCGAGAAACACCAGGGTGTGGCGTTGATTGCCGCGCTGGAGGGTGGCAAAACTGGGTTGCAAGACCGGGCCGTCTGGGAATGCTTGCAGGCTTGCGGGGCGCAAGGTCGGGTTATGCAGCCACTGTTGCAGGCGTTTAACCAGTTCTGGGCAGTGCGGATCGAGAAGTTTTCCGGCCAGCTCGTCGCGCCCTAGCAGGCTCAGTGCGCCCTGGTTGGCCAATAGCACGTGATGTTGAGCGTCCAGTACCAGGATCCCGGTGCGCATGCGTTGCAGAATCAGTGTGTTGAGTGCTTCCAGATTGGCGACATCGGCGGCTCGCTGTTCGGCCAGGCTTTCGCTGTCTTGCAGACGGTTGGTCAGCCCCTGAACAAACAGCGCGGCGGCGAAGCACAGTGCGCCAAGCGCGCCTGCTTGCACATATTGGGCGGAGGCGGCCGGATGGCTCAGGCTCAGATAGAAGGTCAGATAGATCAGGCCTATGGCTGCGACTGCGGCGATCAGCAGGCCGATTCGCCCGCGCAACAGGATGTTGGCGATGGCTACCGCAACAATCAGCAGGTTGCCAATCCCGCTGGACGTACCGCCGGCCGCGTAGAACAGCCCCGAGAGCAGAATGACATCAACCAGGGCCAGGCTGAAGACTTGCAGCAGGTGTTGGGGGCGGCGTACCAGTATCGTGAACGCGCTATTCAGGCCCAGATAGAGCCAACTGCCATAGCGGAACAGCTTGTCGTTGGTGAGGTCGAGTAGCTGATCGTCCAGGTTGCTGGAAATCAACAGCACCAGAGCCAGACCAATGACCAGTCGGTAGAAGTGGTAGAGCCGTAGAATCCGGAGGCCCTGTTGACCGCTCAGCGCCAGTGCTTCAGCGACCACCGTGCTGGGCACCTTGTTCGAGGTGGGCCTGGCAGCAGAACCACTGCTGGTTCTGTTGGAGGGCGAGCTCGCGCGGCACATGCACGCCACAATGGGCACAGCGGACCATGGGCATCGTATTGCCTGGCTTGGGGGTGGGGCGCTGAGCCGGACGGCTGAAACGGCGCCATAACCAGATGGCGGCGGCGATCAAGGCAACCCAGAACAGCAGGCGGAACAGGCCCATGGCACTCTCTTCTTATCTAAAGGTTGGCAGTTTAGCCAAGGTCGGGGTCCCAGCACAGACGGCAAAGGCACATGCTGTGCGTTGTTTCCTCTAGTGTCGATGCGGGAGAATGACAGATCTGTAGCGTGCACTTGTCCAATAGACGAGGGGTGCGTGCAACTTTAACTGTGGAGGCGGTGATGAGCCAAACCCTGCGGGTCGTAATGGCCCAGCTGAATCTGCGAGTTGGTGATGTACACGGCAATGTGGAGCGCATCATCGAGGCCGCCTGTAGCGCCCGCGATCAGTGGCAAGCGGATGTCATCGTGTTTCCGGAGTTGGCCCTGTGCGGCTACCCCCCGGAAGACTTGCTGCTGCGCTCGAGCATGCAGCGCCGGATCGAAGAGGGGCTGCAACGCCTGAAAGACGAAGTGCGCGGTATTTATCTGGTAGTGGGCTACCCCTGGCTGGATGGCGAGCAGCGCTACAACGCCTGCGCCGCAATCGCCGATGGCGAGCTGCTGGCGGCTTACTACAAGCAAAGGCTGCCAAATTATCGGGTGTTTGACGAGAAACGCTATTTCGTCCCCGGTAACGAAGTCTGCGTGTTGGAGATCAAAGGCATTCCACTGGCGCTGACGATCTGTGAAGACATCTGGTTTGCCGAGCCAGTGGCGCAAGCGCGGGCCGCAGGCGCCAAGCTGATGCTCAGCCTGAACGCCTCACCCTTCCATCTGGATAAGCAGCGTGAGCGCGAGGAAGTGCTGGCCGAGCGAGTTGGCGAGGGCGGCCTGCCGATTGTCTATGTCAACCAGGTTGGCGGTCAGGATGAACTGGTGTTCGACGGTGGCAGCTGCGTCATGACCGCCGATGGGCGGATCAGTCAGCGCGCACCAGCTTTCAGCGAGGGCCTGTATCCGGTCGACCTGAGCTTCGATGGTGAGCTAGTGACGCCACGGCCTGCTAGCTGCGCGCCGCTGCCGGAGTTGGAGGCCAGCGTCTATCAGGCGCTGGTCATGGGGGTGCGCGACTATGTGCAGAAAAACGGCTTCAAAGGCGTCATCCTGGGTTTGTCTGGCGGTATCGACTCGGCTTTGACCCTGGCGGTGGCGGTCGATGCCCTTGGGGCCGAGCGGGTCGAGGCGGTGATGATGCCGTATCGCTACACCGCGAAAATCAGCCTGGAAGATGCCGAATCAGAGGCAAAAGCGCTGGCGGTGACTTACCGCGTCTTGCCGATAGCGCCGATGGTCGAGGCTTTTATGGGCACGCTGGCGCCGGTCTTTGAAGGGCTGGCGCGCGACACCACCGAAGAAAACTTGCAGGCCCGCTGCCGCGGCACCCTACTGATGGCGATCTCTAACAAGAAGGGCTATCTGGTGCTGACCACCGGTAACAAGAGCGAGATGGCGGTTGGCTATGCGACTCTCTATGGCGATATGGCCGGCGGCTTCGATGTGCTCAAGGACGTACCCAAGACCCTGGTGTTCCGTCTCTGCGAATACCGCAACACACTGGGTGCGGTGATCCCGCAGCGGGTGATCGACCGTCCGCCGTCTGCCGAGTTGGCGCCCGATCAGAAAGATGAGGACTCGCTACCGGCTTATCCGGTGCTCGACGAAATATTGAAGCTGTATGTCGAGTACGACTTGTCGGCCAACGCCATCATCGCCGAGGGTTTCGATGAAGACACGGTCAAGCGGGTGCTGCGTTTGGTCGATATCAATGAATACAAGCGTCGGCAGGCGGCGGTGGGCGTGCGGGTGACCCAGCGTGGGTTCGGTCGCGATCGGCGCTATCCGATCACCTCGGGCTGGCGCCTGGGCGACTAGTCGCGGGCTCGCACCCTGGCCGAATCGGTGCGGCTCGCTATGCTCGCGCTTAGCGTGGCGGCGCCGATGAAGGTGAGGTTTCCTTTCTGCTGGGTGCGCCTGGCTCAGGTTCTGCCACTGCCTCTGCCTCCAGCAGCCGATTGAAGGCCGCGACGGTCAGCGGTGGATGATAGTAGTAGCCCTGCACCTCATCGATGCCTTCGGCCTCGACCAGTTGCAACTGAGCCGCAGTCTCGACCCCTTCGGCGGTGGTTTGCAGCGACAGGGCCCGGCACAGTGCCGCGATCGACGACAGCAGCGCCCGGCCGCGCGGCGACTGCTCCAGGTCAGAGATAAAGCTGCGGTCGATCTTCACCCGATCCAGCGGCAGCTCTTTCAAATAGCTCAACGACGAATAGCCGGTACCGAAATCGTCCAGCGCAATGCGGAAACCGGCGTCGCGCAAGGCCTGCAGCCGTTGGCGGGCGAAAGCGGCGTCCTCCAGCAGGATGGATTCGGTGACCTCCAGTTCCAGCGCGGCGGCCGGTGTCTCATATTGCCGCATGCTGTCGCAGAGCACCGGCAGCAATTGTTCGTCGCGCAACTGGCGCGCCGACAGGTTGATGGCCAGCATCAGTGTCCACCCGCGCCGCTGCCAATCGCTCAGCAGCGCGGCTGCCTGGCGCACCAGCCAGTGCCCGATCGGCACTATCAGCCCCAGCTCTTCGGCCAGCGGAATAAAGGTCGCCGGCGGCACTCGACCGAACTCGACCGGCTCCCAGCGCAGCAGCGCCTCGGCACCGATGATGCGCTGGTCGGCCAGGCGGACTTTCGGTTGCAGCGCCAGGCTGAATTCCTGGGTGTCGACGGCGCGGCGCAGCAGGTTGGCCAGCTTGAGCCGATGCAGCAACTGCTCGTTCAGTTCGGGGCGGTACAGCGCGTACTGATTGCGCCCGTCGCGCTTGGCCACATACATGGCGGCGTCGGCGTGGCGTAGCAGATCGCCGGCGTCGGTGCCGTACTCGGGCGCCAGGGCGATGCCGATGCTGGGGGTCACGGTCAGGATGTGTCCGGCCAACTCCAGGGGTTCGTTCATGGCCTGGATCAGTTTGTCGGCGACCAGCAGTACCTCGCTCTGGTGGCGGTGCGCCTCCAGCAGCACGACGAACTCATCGCCGCCCCAGCGTGCTACCAGGTCGCGCTGGCGCAGGGTCCGCAGCAGCCTGTTGGCGACCTGTTGCAGCAGCGCGTCGCCGACATCGTGGCCGAAGGCGTCGTTGATTTGCTTGAAATCGTCGAGATCGACGAACAGCAGCGCCAGGTGCTCATCGTCCTGATGATCCAGCAGCGCGCGTTGCAGGCGATCCTGGAACTGCAGGCGGTTGGGCAACTGGGTCAGCGCATCGAAGCGGGCTAGGTGCTGCAGGTGATCGGCCGCGCGTCGGCGTTCGCTGATGTCGCGTAGCGACAGCACCAAGTGGCTGAGTTGCTGGTCGCGGTCGCGGACCAGGGTGCTGCTGAGCTCGACCGGGGTGCGCTGGCCGTTATGCCGCTGGCAACTGAGTTCGCCGTACCAGTGATCGTTGCTGCAAAGCGCCGTCCAGGGGAACCGACCTTCAGCGTCGAGCAATAGTTGATCCAGCTGCAATCCGGGCAGTTGCGTCGGGCTTATGCCGAGGAAGTCGAGGAAGGCGCTATTGGCTTGCAGGACGCGCTGGTCGCTGGCCAGTACCGCATTGGCATCGCGGTTGTTGGCGAAGGCGGCAGCCAGTAGGCGCAGGTGATCTTCCGCCTCGCGCTGGCGGCTGATGTCCTTGCAGGTGCCGGTGATGCGCCGCGCCATACCCTCGCTGTCGCGTTCGACCGCGCGGCCCTGGGTTCTCAGCCAGCGCCAGTTATCGCTCGGCTTGGAGCGGGCGCGGAATTCCAGGTCGTAGTATTCGCAGCGGCCGCAGAGATGGTTGCTCCAGTCTTGCAGGGCCGCATCTTGGTCATCCGGATGCAGGCGTTGCGCCCACTCTGTCCAGGACAGGGTCTCGCAGTCCGGTTCGCCCGGCAGGCTGGAGAAGTGGTGCAGGCGCATCTGGTTGCTCTGGGCCTCCCACTCCCAGATCAACTCGCCACTGCCCCACAGCGCGAGTTGCAGGCGGCGCTGGTCCTCCGAGGCGGTCAGGGCCTGCTTGAGCTCGACCGTGATCTGGTAAAGCTCGCGGGACTTTTCCGTCAGCAGTTGCTCGGCGGTCTTGCGGGCCTGCCGTTCGCGCTGCAGGCGCCGCTGCCAGAGCTCTTCGCTCATGGTCGAGACAGTTCGAAGCGCGCCGCGCTGCCGCCCTCGGCCGGCAAATTCTCGCGTTGCAGCTGTAGCGGTTGCCGGTAGTGTTGGATGCAGGCGCGGATCAGACCTTCGGCGAGATCGGCCAGCGGCCGATTGGAGCGATAGATCAGCACCAGGCGTTGCTCGGTGTGCTCGACAATTTCAAAGGTCGGCAGCTGCGCTTGCGGATACAGCTTGCGCACTTCCTGATGGATCCGCCCATCGACGCTGACCAGCAGGCTGAAGGCATCGTCGCAGTCCTGGAGCATCTGCGGGTAGAGCGCGACGAAGCGTTGGAACAGGTGCTCGCCATAGGCCTGCACCAACTCCGCCACGCTGGTGCCGGTATGCTTGGACAGGGCGGTCACCAGCGCCAGCATTTCTTCATGGGGGTAATAGCCGACGGCGGTGTAGGCGCCGCCATTGGCCAATGGGGTCTCGGTCAACACCTGATCCGCCAGCTCAGGCGAATAGCGCTGCTCGACCATCTCCAGAAACTCGGTGAATACCATTCCTAGCATCGGTCGTCCTCTCGGCTATGGAGCAGCAGGTAGTTAAGCGCTGCAAGTTAGTTATAGACGGCGCTGGCTGGCGGGCAAGGGAGCATTGGTACTGATGTGCTTATTTTTGGGGGGGCTTGGTTGGCGGTGAGGAAAGCACAAAAAAGGGAGGCCATTGGCCTCCCTTTTTATTGTCCGGCTACCTCAATCGAAGAGGCCGAAAGTCATATAGCTGAACCACGAACGGTCGTCATTGTTGCCTTCCGCTTCGTGTTGTTCTTCCACGTCGGCACCCTGGTTTTCCGGTTGCAGTTCGTCCGGAATTTCTTCCTGGGCATCTTCGTACTGTTTGATCACGTCTTGGCTGGCGCGGGTTTCGCCCGGTGGTAGCGGTGTATCGCTTTCAATCAGGCCGAGAGTGGCTTTGCTCAGCCAGGAGCGGTTGTCGGCTTCCTCTTCCAGCGGTATGAACTGGCCGTCGACCAAGCTTGGGTGATTCGGGTAGTTCAGCTTGAGGGTTTCCAGGCTGCTTGCGGCGAGGTCGTTCAAGGCCAGGCGCTGGTAAGCCTCGGTCATGATCGCCAGGCCATCGCCGACGGCGGGAGTTTCCTGGAAGTTCTCGACGACGTAGCGGCCACGGTTGGCGGCGGCGACGTAGGCCTGACGTTTCAGGTAGTAGTGGCCAACGTGTATTTCGTAGGCGGCCAGCAGGTTGCGCAGGTAAATCATGCGCTGCTTGGCATCAGGCGAGTAGCGGCTATTTGGATAGCGGCTGGTGAGTTGGGCGAACTCGTTGAAGGAGTCGCGCGCCGCGCCCGGATCACGCTTGGTCATGTCCAGCGGCAGGAAGCGCGCCAGCAAGCCACGATCCTGGTCGAAGGCGGCGAGGCCTTTCAGGTAATAGGCGTAATCGGCGTTGGCATGCTGCGGGTGCAAGCGGATAAAGCGCTCTGCGGCCGACTTGGCAGCTTCAGGTTCCATGTTCTTGTAATAGGCGTAGATCAGTTCCAGCTGTGCCTGCTCGGCATAGCGGCCAAACGGATAGCGCGACTCGAGCGCCTTCAGCTTGCTGACTGCGCTGGTGTAGCTTTTATTGTCCAGATCGGCCTGTGCTTGCTGGTACAGCTCGGTCTCACTCAGGTTTTCATCGACTACATCATTGGAAGAGCAAGCGACGTTGAGTGCGAGGATGGCGATCAGCAGCAGGTGTTTCACTTGCATGGCGGCTTGCGTCCCTGTGACGGCTGGCTGTCTTGGGCAGAGCCGTCCTGTTATGATGGGCGTCCCGGTACCCCCGGGACAAAGACGCCGTATTTAACCACAAGCGCGTAGCCGAAACCAAAGGCTACGCCCCGCCGTTACCGAGCATGCCTCCAATTAATAAACAAGCGATTCAAATGCGCGCCGAGGTGCCGTCCGAGTTGGGCGGGCAACGTCTCGACCAAGTCGCCGCACAACTCTTCTCCGAGCACTCTCGTTCGCGCCTTTCCACCTGGATCAAAGAAGGCTGCCTGACGGTCGACGGCGCCGTGCTGCGCCCGCGAGATATCGTGCATGGCGGCAGCGTGCTGCAGTTGGAGGCTGAGCAGGAAGCCCAAGGCGAGTGGATCGCTCAGGACATCGAGCTGGATATCGTCTACGAAGACGACCAGTTGCTGGTGCTGAACAAGCCGGCTGGCCTGGTCGTGCATCCGGCGGCCGGGCATCAGGACGGCACGCTGCTGAACGCGCTGCTGCACCACATCCCCGAGCTGATCAACGTGCCGCGTGCAGGCATTGTCCATCGCTTGGACAAGGACACCACCGGCTTGATGGTCGTGGCCAAGACGCTGCAGGCGCAGACCAATCTGGTCGATCAGCTGCAAAAGCGTTCGGTCAGTCGAATCTACGAGTGCATCGTTATTGGGGTTATCACCGCGGGCGGCAAGATTGACGCGCCGATCGGGCGGCATGGTCAGCAGCGTCAGCGGATGGCGGTGATGGAGGGTGGCAAGCAGGCCATCAGTCATTACCGTGTGCTGGAGCGCTTCCGCTCGCACACCCACACGCGGGTCAAGTTGGAGACCGGGCGGACCCATCAGATACGTGTGCACATGGCTCATGTGAACTTCCCTCTGGTCGGTGATCCGGCCTACGGTGGGCGTTTTCGCATTCCGCCGGCCGCGAGCCCGACCATGGTTCAGGCGCTGAAGGATTTCCCACGGCAAGCCTTGCACGCGCGTTTCCTGGAACTGGATCACCCGGTCACAGGCCAGCGCATGAAATGGGAATCACCTTTACCGGATGACTTCGTCTGGCTGCTGACGCTGCTGCGTCAGGACCGCGAAGCCTTTATCGGCTGAGTGCGGCCGAATGAGCGCCTGGGTGAACGACTGGCTGACACCGGACTGGCCGGCGCCAGCCCGGGTTAAGGCCTGCGTCACCACCCGTGCGGGTGGTGTCAGCGTTGCCCCTTTCGATAGCCTTAACCTCGGCGAGCACGTCGAGGACGATCCCGCCGCCGTCACGGAAAATCGCCAGCGTCTGACTGCACGGTTGGGCTGTCAGCCGGCCTGGTTGCGCCAGGTGCATGGAATTGCCGTGGTGGAGGCTGATCCGCGTCTGGTGGTTGAAGCCGACGCCAGTTGGACGGCTACACCTGACATTGCCTGTACCGCGATGACTGCGGATTGTTTGCCTGTACTGTTTTGCGATCGCGCCGGTAGTCGCGTGGCGGCGGCGCACGCCGGCTGGCGTGGGCTGGTCGGTGGGGTGTTGGAGGCGACGTTGGATACGCTGGCGTTGCCGGCCGAAGAGGTGCTGGTTTGGCTCGGGCCGGCGATTGGCCCGCAGGCCTTCGAGGTCGGCGCGGAAGTCCGTGAGGCTTTTGTCGCGGTTCATCCGCACACCGCAGCGGCATTCCTGCCGAGTCGAAACTCCGGACGCTTCATGGCGGATATCTATGCCTTGGCGCGCCTGCGGCTGGCGGTGCGGGGAGTCACCGCGGTGTATGGCGGCGGTTTTTGCACCGTCAGCGATCCACGCTTCTATTCCTATCGAGGTGCCGCGCGTACCGGCCGCTTCGCCTCGCTGGTCTGGCTGAGTTCCTGAGCCGGCCCCTTATATAGATTTGTCGGCTGGCTAGAGCGCAGCCTGCGATTGACCCCGGCCAAGCCCGCTGGTCTTGAATCTCGCCCATTCGTCCTCATCTAGACTGGTATCTCGGCAGGTTTTCGTCAGAGGTGCGTCCATCGCGCCGGCCTGCTCTTACAAGGAAGGATGACGCTATGCGAATTGACCGTTTAACCAGCAAACTGCAACTGGCGCTGTCCGATGCCCAGTCCATCGCAGTCGGCCTCGACCACTCGGCGATTGAGCCGCTGCACCTGATGCAGGCGTTGCTCGAACAGCAGGGCGGTTCGATCAAACCGCTGCTGATGCAGGTCGGCTTCGATGTGAACAGCTTGCGTCAGGCGTTGACCAAGGAGCTCGATCATTTGCCCAAGATCCAGAGCCCGACCGGCGATGTAAATCTGTCCCAGGACTTGGCGCGCCTGCTCAACCAGGCCGATCGCCTGTCGCAGCAGAAGGGCGACCAATTTATTTCCAGTGAGCTGGTGTTGCTCGCGGCGCTGGACGAGAACACCAAACTCGGCAAGCTGCTGCTCGGCCAAGGCGTGAGCAAGAAGGCCCTGGAGAACGCGGTTAACAACCTGCGCGGCGGCGATGCGGTGAATGACCCCAACGTCGAGGAGGCGCGCCAAGCGCTGGATAAATACACGGTCGATCTGACCAAGCGGGCCGAAGAAGGCAAGCTGGACCCGGTGATCGGTCGCGATGATGAGATTCGTCGAACCATTCAGGTGCTGCAGCGGCGGACCAAGAACAACCCGGTGTTGATCGGCGAGCCGGGTGTCGGCAAAACCGCGATCGCCGAGGGTTTGGCGCAGCGGATCGTCAACGGTGAAGTGCCGGATGGCCTGAAAGACAAGCGCCTGCTCGCGCTGGACATGGGCGCGCTGATCGCCGGCGCCAAGTTTCGCGGTGAATTCGAGGAGCGCCTGAAAGCGGTGCTCAATGAACTGTCCAAGCAGGAAGGGCGGATCATTCTGTTTATCGATGAGCTGCACACCATGGTCGGTGCGGGCAAGGCCGAAGGGGCGATGGACGCCGGCAACATGCTCAAGCCCTCGCTGGCGCGTGGCGAGCTGCACTGCGTCGGCGCCACCACCTTGGATGAGTACCGTCAGTACATCGAAAAGGACGCGGCCCTCGAACGGCGCTTCCAAAAGGTGCTGGTGGATGAACCTAGCGAGGAGGACACCATCGCCATCCTGCGCGGCCTCAAGGAGCGCTACGAGGTGCACCACAGGGTGGCGATCACCGACGGGGCGATCATTGCGGCGGCGAAGTTGAGCCATCGCTACATCACCGACCGGCAGTTGCCGGACAAGGCCATTGATCTGGTCGATGAGGCGGCCAGTCGGATTCGCATGGAGATCGACTCCAAGCCGGAAGTGCTCGATCGTCTGGAGCGTCGGCTGATTCAGTTGAAGGTCGAGGCGCAGGCGTTGAAGAAGGAAGACGACGAGGCCGCGATAAAACGCCTGGAGAAACTCAAGGACGATATTGCCCGCTTGGAGCGCGAGTACGCTGACCTGGAAGACATCTGGAAGTCGGAAAAGGCCGAAGTCCAGGGCTCGGCGCAGATTCAGCAGAAGATCGAGCAGTCGCGCCAGGAGCTGGAGACCGCTCGACGCAAGAGCGACCTGGAGCGGATGGCGGAGTTGCAGTACAGCATCATCCCCGATCTCGAACGCAGCCTGCAGATGGTCGATCAGCACGGCAAGACGGAAAACCAGTTGCTGCGTAGCAAGGTCACCGAAGAGGAGATCGCCGAAGTCGTCTCCAAGTGGACCGGTATTCCGGTGTCGAAGATGCTCGAAGGTGAGCGCGACAAACTGCTCAAAATGGAAGGCTTGCTGCATCAACGGGTGATCGGTCAGAACGAAGCCGTGGTCGCGGTGGCTAACGCCGTGCGTCGCTCGCGCGCTGGGCTGTCTGATCCGAACCGGCCAAGTGGCTCGTTCCTCTTCCTCGGCCCCACTGGGGTCGGCAAGACCGAGCTGTGCAAGGCGCTGGCCGAGTTTCTCTTCGATACCGAAGAGGCGCTGGTGCGGATCGATATGTCCGAGTTCATGGAGAAACACTCGGTTGCTCGCTTGATCGGCGCGCCGCCGGGCTATGTGGGTTATGAGGAAGGTGGCTACCTGACCGAGGCGGTGCGTCGTAAGCCGTACTCAGTAGTGCTGCTGGATGAAGTGGAGAAGGCGCACCCGGATGTGTTCAACGTGCTCTTGCAGGTGCTTGAAGATGGCCGCCTGACCGACAGCCACGGGCGTACCGTGGACTTTCGCAACACGGTGATCGTGATGACCTCCAATCTGGGGTCGGCACAGATTCAGGAGCTGGTCGGTGACCCTGAGGCGCAGCGTGCGGCGGTGATGGATGCGGTGAGTACGCATTTCCGTCCGGAATTCGTCAACCGGATCGACGAGGTGGTGGTGTTCGAGCCATTAGCGCGGGAGCAGATCGCCGGTATCGCCGAGATTCAGTTGGGGCGGCTGCGTAAACGCCTGGCTGAGCGCGAGCTGGGCCTGCAACTGAGTAGCGAGGCGCTGGATAAGCTGATCGCCATCGGCTACGACCCGGTATATGGCGCGCGGCCGCTGAAGCGCGCGATACAGCGGTGGATCGAGAACCCGCTGGCGCAATTGATTCTGGCGGGCAGGTTTGCCCCCGGGGCGAGTGTCACGGGTACGGTCGAAGGTGATGAGATCGTCTTCGCCTAAAGCTGTTGTGCAAACCACGAAAAAGTCCCGCGATGCGGGGCTTTTTCGTGGGCGCTAGAGGTGCCGAAGCAGCACCTCTAGCGCTAGGGCCTGATCTTCCGCCAGGTCGATGAT
>JBOICE010000026.1:0-3439 GCA_050739815.1 Pseudomonas sp.
GGCCAACCTGACGGTATTGGTAGCGTTTATCCTCGGCACATTGCTCAGCCTGCTTCAAGTGAGCAGCGATTATGCCAGCGAAGAAGCCTCTATCAACCGCGAGATTCGCGCGCTATTGGAGATCAGCTACAACCCCGCCACCCGCATCGCCTACAACATCGATACCGAGCTGGCCCAGGAACTGGTTGTCGGTCTGTTGCGCTCACCAGCAGTAATAGGTGCCGAGATCCTTGACGATACTGGCGTCAGCCTGGCCAGCGTCAACCGCCCACGCATCGAAAGCGGCTATCGGCTATTCAGCGACTATCTGTTCGGCGAGCGCCGACAGTTCGAAGATCCGCTGTTCGTTGCCCACGCCCCCCAGGAAACCCTCGGCCTGCTGCGCCTGGAAGTGGACACCTATGCCTTTGGCGACCGCTTCCTACGACGCGCCCTACTCACCCTGCTCAGCGGTTTTGCCTACAGCTTAGTGCTCTCGCTGATCCTGCTGGTGCTGTTCTATTTCATGCTGACCAAACCACTCATCGGCGTTATCCACGCGCTCAGCGAGCGCGATTTGCGCAGCCCGACACGCCAAAGGCTGCCCTGTCCTCCCGGTCATGAACACGATGAAATTGGCATTCTGGTGGATGTTACCAACCAGCAACTGGCCAGCATCTCCGAGGAAATCGAACAACGGCATGAGGCCGAGGATCGCTTGACCCAATACCTCAACGAGCTCGAGAACATCATCTCCGCCCGGACCACCGAGCTGAAAGCGAGTAACACCCGCCTGACCTTGTCGAATCAAGAACTCGAGCTCGCTCACAACACGGCCCATGAGATGGCCTTGGCGCGCGCAACCTTTCTGGCCAACATGAGCCACGAAATTCGCACCCCCCTCAACGGCCTGCTGGGCATGCTTGCGCTGACGCTCGACAGCCCGCTAACTACCGAGCAGCGCCAGCAATTGTCGATTGCCCACGACTCCGGCAAGGTGCTGGTAGAGCTGCTGAATGACATCCTTGACCTGTCCAAATTCGAAGCCGGGCAAATGGAGTTGGAGCGCATTCCCTTCGACCTCGGCGCACTGGTCGAGGACACCGCGAGCCTGTTGTCACAGAATGCCGGCCCCGATGTAGAACTGACCTGCCTGATTGATCCACTACTCCCGGCGCAGCTGCTCGGCGACCCGACTCGGGTTCGCCAGATCGTTAGCAACCTGCTGTCCAATGCCCTCAAGTTCACCCACGTCGGCCGCGTCGATGTGCGCGTCAGCGCCAACGCCCTAGGTGTGAAGATCATCGTCGCGGATAGCGGAATCGGTATCGCCGAAGCGGCCCAGGCACGGATTTTCCAGCCATTTGCCCAAGCCGGCGCGACCATCACCCGTGAGTACGGTGGCACCGGGCTCGGCCTGGCCTTGACTCGGCAACTCTGCGAGGCGATGCACGGGCAACTCATCCTCAGCTCGCAAGTAGGCGTGGGCAGCCAGTTCTGCGTCGAACTGCCGCTATCCAGCTCCACACCCGCTCTGGAGCTGCCGCCACTGCGAGGCCGCGTGGTTGCACTCAGCCCGGCCAATAGCGGCCTGAGCGAGCTATTGGGCCGCCTCCTGCCGACCTGGGGCCTGGACTATCAGCGTCTGGACGCCGCCGACCTTGCAGGAGCCAAGGCCGACCTGCTGATCGGCGATTGCCCGAAAGCACTGTTCGGCCTGCGTCCGTCTGTCCAGGAGCCCATTCTGTTAATCACCGCCTACGGCAACTTCATGCCCAGCGAGCAAGCCGCAGCCCTGGCCCCTATGGAGCAGCTAGCTCGGCCCTTGGCCCGCACGGCGCTCTATCAAGCCCTGCAGCGCTTCCTGCAGCCAAGAACTGAGCCAGTCATCAGACCTGCTCGCACCGCCCCGCAGATACAACGTCAGGCGCGCGTGCTGTTGGTGGAAGACAATCCGGTCAACCAATTGGTGGCCAAAGGCATGCTGAGCAAGATCGGCTGCAAGGTAAGCATCGCCGCGCACGGTGCTCAGGCGCTCGACTACCTGGAGCAAGAGCCCGTCGACCTGATTTTGATGGACTGTAATATGCCGGTGATGGATGGCTACGAAGCCAGCCGCAGGATTCGCCAGAGTGGGCGCTGGCCAGATTTACCGATCATCGCGCTGACCGCCAACGCCCTGCCGGACGAGCGCGAGCGCTGCACCGCCGCCGGCATGAATGATTACCTCGCCAAGCCCTTTCGCCGTGAAGAGCTGATCGCCCTGCTGGAGCAGTGGTTGCCGCCTACGACGCCGCCATAAGCCGATCAAGCAAATCGCCGATACGGCCGCGCAATTCATCCAACTCCCCCAGATTGAGGCCGCTGGAACAGAGTAACTGCGTCTTCAGCGGCAGCACCTGCGCACGTAAGGCCAAGCCCGCAGCGGTTAACCTCAGATGTACTTCGCGCTCGTCGCGCGCCGCACGCTGGCGCAACACCAGACCCAACTGTTCAAGACGCTTGAGTAGCGGAGTCAATGTGCCGGAGTCCAGCAGCAAACGCTCACCCAAGGCCTTTACAGTCGGCTGCTCCGGTGCTGCACCATCCCACTCCCAGAGCACCAGCATCACCAGGTACTGCGGGTAGGTCAGGCCGAGCTGATCGAGCATCGGCTTATAGGCGCGGGTTACCGCACGCGAGGCGGCATACAGCTTGAAACACAACTGATTGTCGAGTTGCAGCGCCGATAACCCATCAAGTTGCGGCAGTTCCATCTCAGTCATTGCAACAGTGCTTCGATCTCGGCAGTCAACGCCTCAGGCTTGGTCATCGGGGCGAAGCGCTTGACCAATTTGCCGTCCTTACCGATCAGAAACTTGGTGAAGTTCCATTTCACGCCCTGGCTGCCGAGCAGACCTGGCGCGCGCTTTTTCAGTTGGACGAACAGCGGGTGAGCAGCCTCGCCATTCACATCGATCTTCTTGAACAGCGGAAAGCTCACACCAAAGTTCAATTCACAGAACTCGGAGATCGCACCTTCGTTACCCGGCTCTTGCTTACCGAACTGATTGCAGGGGAAACCCAGCACCACCAACCCCTTGTCCTTGTATTCCTTCCAGAGGCTTTCCAGACCTTGGTACTGCGGGGTGAAGCCGCATTGGCTGGCGGTGTTAACCACCAGCACTGCCTTGCCGCCGAAATCGGCCAGGGTCTTCTGTTCGCCTTTGATCGTGGTACAGGGAATGTTGAAAAGTGCGTCGCTCATGGAATTGGCTCCTGGATTGAAGTGGGGACGACAAATAAAATAGCGAGCAATTCAATTGCGTGCAATTTAATTTATGCAAAATAAGGCCCGCTGATCGGCGGGCCTTGCCTTGACTAGTCATTAGCGCGGCTTGAGCTTGAGCGAAGCCGAGTTGATGCAGTAACGCAGCCCCGTTGGCTTTGGCCCATCCGGAAACAAGTGGCCCAGGTGCGC
>JBOICE010000027.1:0-25903 GCA_050739815.1 Pseudomonas sp.
GGCCCCGAGACCATTCGGGTGCTCTTGCGCTTCCGCGATTTCAAGGGGAAATACGTCATGCACTGTCACAACACCATCCACGAGGACCACGGGATGATGCTGCGCTGGGACATCGTCTGATGTGCGCGCCCACCCCGTCCGTGACACTGGAGGTATGCAGATGAACACTCGCAGGAATCTCTTGGCTGGCCTGGGCGCCGCCGCGTTCGGCTGGGTCGCCTGGCGCACCGGCAGCGACAGCGGCCTGGTCGCAGCACCGCCGGCTGGTGGCGACACCACCGGCGCCGGCTATTTCCCCAACATCACGCTCTATACCCACGAAGGCCAGCCGGTCCGGCTCTACGACGACCTGATCCGCGGCAAGGTGGTGGCCTTCAACATGATGTACACCATGTGCGGCGGCTTTTGTCCGACCATGACCGCGAACCTGCGGGGCGTGCAGAAGCTGTTGGGCGAACGCGCCGGGCGTGACGTCTTCATGTACTCGATCTCGCTGCAGCCGGAGCTGGATACGCCGCAGATCCTCAAGGCCTACGCCGAGCAGCATCACGTTGGCCCAGGCTGGTCGTTCTTGACCGGGGCGCCGGCCGATATCGAGCTGCTGCGCCGGCGCCTCGGCTTCTACGATCCCGATCCGCTGGTCGACGGCAACAAAGCGACCCACACCGGCATGGTGCGGATCGGCAACGACCGCCTCAACCGCTGGACCATGGCGGCGGCGCGCTCGGACCCCGAGCAGATCCTGGCCACCCTCAACCATGTCGACAATAGCGTCGTGTACACGGCTTAGGGCGAGACGGACTTAACATTCCCTGACGCACTGGAAGAAGGAAGAAGGAAGAAGGAGAACACCCATGAAAAAAAACCGCTGGAAATCCATGTCGGCCCCTCCGAAGGATTCAGCCGAGGGCGCAGCCAGACGCTCATTCCTCAAATTATCGGCCGCGGCAATGGCGGCGCCGCTGCTGCTAAGAGCGCGCAACGGCGATGCCGTGGAGTGGGTCACCACGCCCCAGCCGATCTTCCCCCCCAGCCCGGCCACCAGGCCGTGGCTGGAGGAGCTGCCCAGCGCGATCATACCGATCGAGCAGGTCAGCGCCCTGAGCCCTGCCCCCAGCGTGACGGCGAATGTCGTCGGCGGCGAAGCCGGGCGAGACCCGCACCAGCGTTTCGCCGAGCTCACCGCCAGGTTCGGCGGGCCGGAACTCTATGAGTTGAGCGCCGTGGAGAACAAAGAGTGGGTGGTCCATCCGGACCTGCCCAAGCAGACCGTCTGGGCCTACCGCGGCGGCCCACCGAACGCGACCGTGCCGCCCACACCGGACACGACCGTGCCCGCCACCATCTTCGCGCGCTACGGCACGCCGGTCCTCTGCCGCATCCACAACGGCTTGCCGGAGGATCACGTCGGCTTCGGCAGCCCGGAGATCTCCACCCACCTGCACAATCTGCATACGCCCTCGGAGAGCGACGGCTTCCCGGGCGACTTCTATAGCAAGACGCAGCAGGGACCGACCCTGAGCGCGCCAGGGGAATTTAAAGACCACTTCTACCCCAACATCTATGCCGGCTACGACCAGCAGAAAACCCCCCTCGGCGATCCGAACGAGGCCCTGGGCACCCTGTGGTACCACGACCACACCGAAGACTTCACCGCGCCGAACGTCACCCGCGGCCTGGTGGGGTTTTACCTGCTGTTCGACGACCTCGACTCGGGCGACGAACGCGACCCCAACGGGCTGCGCCTGCCGAGCCATCCCTACGACTACCCGCTGGCCTTCGGCGACCGGCGTTTCACCCCGCTTCCGGACGGCCAGCTGTTCTGGGACCAGCTGCATGTCGAGGGGGTTCTCGGTGACAAGGTGGTGGTCAACGGCAAGATCGAGCCGGTGTTGCGCGTGGCACGGCGCAAGTACCGCCTGCGCCTGCTCAACAGCGGGCCCAGCCGCTTCTACGAGTTCTATCTGGTCACGCCGGGCAACGTCGTGCAGCGCTTCACCTATATCGCCAACGACGGCAACCTGTTGCCGGAGCCGCTCCTCAACCAGACCAAGGTGCGCCTCGGCGTGGCCGAGCGCGCCGACCTAGTGGTGGACTTTTCCAAATACTCTATCGGCACCGAGCTGTACCTGGTCAATCGGCTGCGCCAGGACAGCACCCGTGGGCCCAAGGATGTGAAGGCGCCGGGCACCCGCGTGCTCAAGTTCATCGTCGATCGCGAGCCGCCGGAGCAGGATTTGAGCCGGGTGCCGAGCAAGTTGCGGGAGTTGCCACCGCTCGATCTTGAGGAAATCGCGCGGGCGCCGGTGCGGCGCTGGGAGTTCGATCGCAAGAATGGCCTGTGGCTGGTCAACGGGCGGTTGTTCGACGTGAACAACCCGCGGATCGAGATCAAGCAAGGCAGTGCCGAGGTCTGGGAGTTGGTCGGTAAGTCCGGCGGCTGGTCCCATCCCATCCACATCCACTTAGAGGAAGGCCGCATCCTCAGCAAGTCCGTGGATGACATCGAGGTGCCCGTGCCGCCGCACGAGCGCGGGCGCAAAGACGTCTTCGTGCTCGAGCAAACCATGACCATGCGGGTGCTCTTGCGCTTCCGCGATTTCACCGGCAAGTACGTCATGCACTGTCACAACGTGATCCATGAGGACCACGCGATGATGGTGCGCTTCGACATCGAGGGCGAGGACGACTGAGTAGCGCGCGGCAACAAGGCTCATGAGCCTGGAGAAATGCAGATGAACACACGCAGAGAACTTTTGGCCGGCATCGGCGCCCTCGGCGCCGCCGCGCTCGGCTGGCTCGCCTGGCGCGGGGCCGGCGAAGCCCCGCCACGCGCTCGTAGCGCTGCGGCCCTACCGAACACGCCGCTCTACACCCACGACGGCCAGGCGGTCCGGTTCTACGACGACCTGATCCGCGACAAGGTGGTCGCCATCAACATGATGTATACCTCCTGCGCGGGGATTTGCCCGACCGCGACGGCCAACCTGCGGCTGGTGCAGAAGCTCTTGGGCGAGCGCGTCGGCCGCGAGGTCTTCATGTACTCGATCAGCCTGCAGCCCGAACTGGACACACCGCAGGCCCTGAAGGAATACGTCGAGTTGCACCATATCGAGCCGGGCTGGTTGTTCCTGACCGGGGCGCCCGCCGACATCGAGCAGTTGCGCTATAGCCTCGGTTTCTACGATCCCGACCCGCTGGTCGACGGCAACAAGGCGTCCCACTCCGGCATGTTGCGCATCGGCAACGACGCCTACCAGCGCTGGACCATGGCGCCCGCACTGAGCACGCCCGAACAGATCCTGGCCACTATCGATCATGTGGACAGATCCACCGTACGCCCGGGTTAGGGCGCCACGGCGCCGCTGGTAGCATAAACACCTGTGCTTGCGTGGCTAGTCCAGGGCGCGCGGCTTGCTGCGCTCTGCAACCACACTGTCGTCCGCCGCGATGCGGCCACGCACTTGCACATAATCGCCCGCGACCTGGGGAATGCCAGTCAGTTAAGGGCAGCACGCAGGCGAAAGACGGCCTCGGAGTAGGTTGGCGCTGAGCGCAGCGAAGCCCAACAGGGAGTCGCCCCGCGGCCCCTTGTGTCCGAGCTCGCGCTTGGCAGCCCGACCTTGCCGGCCGGTTGTTGGGCTTCGCCTTCGGCTCAGCGCCAACCTACCTCCGCGTTCTCCCTGGTGGCTTTGCGCAGACGGGTGCACTTCCGTCACGAGCGCTGCGCCAGGGACGTGGAGCTTGGCGTTGTCCTCGGGCGACCTAAAAGGAAGGGGTGGAGAAGCTGGCGCTGGCCTCCCGTAGCTGGCCCTGATCGACGTCGAAGGTCAGCTGGAAGGACGCGAGCACCGGCAAAGCTGTCTTGGTCGGATCGCCGTTCACCGGGGTGATGGGGAAGGTCAGCTCCACCAGGTCGGTGGGACGCAGCTCCCGGACCACCCTGTTCTCGCCGTGGGCGAAATAGCGGGTTCGGCTCTGCAGTCCGACACCGACCACGGAGAGGAAGTCGATGAGCAGGATGACCCCCGGCGAGCCGCCCAGGTCGGGGTCGCTGAAGCTGGTGCTCCTGATGCGTGCCTGCCCCTTGAGGGCGATGTCCTCCGTTTCTCCTTCCAGGGTGCCGGCGATGGGGACTACGAGCTGGTCTGCCCGGCGCGAGAACAGGGGAACGGCAGCGGCGCTGCTCGAAACCAGGCTGGCCAGGATGCCGGCGAATGCCAGGAGGGCCGGCGGGATTCTCCTTAGAGCGATGTTCATCATTGCCTCCTCGACTCCTTGCGGAGTGTCTAGTTGCCCTGGGCGTCGCCAGTGGGCGGGGGCGTCGGTGGGGGCGAATCCCCTTGCCCTTCCGGCGGCTGCGGGGCCGCGTCCTGGTTTTCGAGATAGCGGATCAGCGCTTCCACGTCCTCGTCGCCCAGGCGCAGGTTGGGCATCCGCACCTGGTTGTACCTGACGAAGAGTTCCATGGCGGTCGGGTCCTTCTGCTCCAGCATCTGGTCCGGCGCCTTGATGAAACGCCGCAGCCAGTCCTTGTCGCGGCGGCTGGTGACGCCCTTGAGGTCCGGCCCCAGCGCTTCCCCCTGACCTATGGTGTGGCAGGCGGCGCAGGCGCTGCGGAACAGAAAGCGGCCCGCCTCCGGGTTTTCGATCGGCGGGGCGGTCGCGTAGCTCGGGCCCGCGGTATCGGGCTGCTTCTGCCAGCCCAGGAGGAAGGTACTGATTTTGGCCGCCAGGAAGCGCGGGTTGTCCACGGTGGATTGGCGCATCCACTGGCCGGTTGGCTCGTTGCCGATCATCAGGCTGGACAGGTGGCCGTCCGGGTCCACTGCATCGGTGCGGGACCAGAGGCCCAGCTTCTTCTGCACCAGGGTGATGTCTTCCTTCTTCCCGGTCAGGAACAGCCATCCGGGACCGACATGGAACTTCTCCGCGTAGGCCTTGAGCACCTCTGGCGTATCGCGCTCGGGGTCGATGCTGATGGAGTAGAAGAAAATGTCCTTGCCGACCCGGTTACCCAGCAGCTTCTGGACCCGGGCCAGGTTGGCGGTGGTGAGGGGGCAGACGTCCGGGCAGTGGGTGTAGATGACGTTAATCACTACCGCCTTACCCTTGAGCAAGTCGTCGTAGAAGCGCACCGTCTTGCCGTCCTGGGTCACCAGCGGCACATTGGGGAAATAGCCGGGCCCCCAGGGTTGCGTGGCAAGGGCGAGGCCGCCCGGCAGCAAGGCCCCGCCGCCCGCCAGCAGGACCCAGGCCGCCAGCCTGCATGCCCACCTGACGCCGCCCATGGTGTCCACTAGCGGAATGCCGTCGGCAGGATGTCGGTCGGGTCCACGAAGGTCACGCCCTGGGGCGTCGGGATCGGGGTCGGCAGCGGCCGCAGGAAGGCGCCGCCCAGGTCGTCGATTTCCCAGCGCAGCAGCATGGCGTTGTCTTCGTGGGTGGTGTTGTGGCAGTGCTCCATGAACATCCCGCCAAAATCCCGGAACTGCATCGTGATGGTGACGCTGCCACCCGGGTGCAGCCGGTAGACATCCTTGCGGCCACGTTCCCAGGCCGGGACGTTGCTCAGCTTGCCGTCGCGGGCGAGGATCTGGCCCTCCTCGAAATGGATGTGGATGGGATGGTCCCAGCCGCCGCCACCGTTCTTCAGGGTCCAGATCTCACGGGTACCGAAGCGCGGGGCCGCCGAGACGCGGCCGAAGTCCGCGGCGAGCATGTCATCGCCATTGGTCTTGATGCCCCAGGGGCCGAAGAAGCTCGAGATGGGGTCGCTGGTGTTCTGGTTGGCCCCGCGCCCGAACTCGAAGATCCGCCGCGCCGCCACTGGAATCTTCGACAGGTCCGGGTTCGGGATGAGGACCGCGGGCACCCGGCTCAGGTCCGGCCTGGCGGGGTCGCGGACTATGCGGAACTCCAGGAACCGGCCGACGCAGGGGTCGGACGACTTGCCGGCAAGCGCATCGCGCAGCGAGAGGTCTTCCTTCGGCCGCCTGCCGTTCTCGTGTTCGGCGAGGTTCACCATCCAGACCCTGTCGCCTATCCGATAGCGGGAGAAATCGATCACGATGTCGAAGCGTTCCGCGATACCCAACTCGTCGAGCGAGGTGACCAACACCGGACCCGGCAGCAGGTTGCCGTCGTTGGCGATGATGATCATGGGCGACGCATCGCTCAGGGAGAGCTTGAAGAACCGCGCGACAGCCCCGTTCAGGATGCGGAAGCGGTACTTGCGCCGCTCGACCTCGAAGTAGGGCTTGTAGGCCAGGTTCACGGTCATCACGTCGCCGAGGAAGCCATCGAAGTCGAAGATGTTCATCGCCAGCTGGCCGTCCCGGTCCCAGGCCTTGTCCCCGAGCATCAGGTTCACGTCGTAGTCGAGGTTGCCGAAGGACTTGGCCGTGCCGCTGGGCAGGCGCAGGCTCACCCCGTCGTTGATCTCCTCGTTGCCGCGGTCGAGGCTGCTGTAGATGTTGAACATCCCGGCGCTGCCCTTGTACACGTTCTGCGAGGTGAAGCTGAACATGTGGTCGTGGAACCAGTGGCTGCCCATGGTTTCGCGGAAGTCGCCGCCGACATTGTCGATGCCACCGGCGTCGTTGGGGCTGCCGCAGCGCGGGTCCGATTCGTCCTGGTTGATGCTGTAGTAGCCGCCGTGGCAGATCGGGTAGTGATAGTCATAGAACTGGCCCGGGAAGAAAAAGGCCCCGGTGAAGCCGTCGTTCTCCGCCCCGTGGTGGCCGTTGTGCTCGTGGGTGGAGAGGGTGTGTATGCCGAAACCGCCGTTCTTGGTCGGGTCCGCCGGCAGGCGGTTGTGATGGCGGAAGATGAGGGACTCGTGGTAACGGCCGATCAGCAGCTTGGGCGGCAGGGTGCCGTTGAAGGTCCAGAGTGCCAGCGGCCCCTGGTCGGGCAGGCCGGGGTGGAAGGCCGGGCGCAGGTTTGCCTGGGGATCGATGCCGAAATTGAGGCTCGACGGCACGCCGGGGTTGTAGGCGGTGTTGACCTTGGCGCCTTCCTGGGTCACTTCCACCACCACCCTGGGGAGGAAGTCGTTCCATTGCTGGTGGGCCCAGATGGGGCCCGGTGGGCGGCCCTCGATGGGGCCCTTGCCGCCACCCAGCACCGCCGGCACCGGTTGCTGCGTGGTGTTCGCCTGTTCGGTCGGGTCGGGGCCGGGAATGCCGGGAAACGCCGGGATCGGGCTCATCACGCCCCTGCCGGGGGTATAGGTCTTGCGCGGCAGCACATCGAAGCGCGGCATGGGTTGGGTGAAGGCCTGGACACCGAACAGCGGGCTGGGCGGCAATCCGGTCGGGATGTCGAACGTATCGGCGTAGGCGCTGCTGGTGAAGGGGCTCAGGCCGTGGAGCGGGACCAGCAGACCGCCGGACGTGGCCAGGCCCCACTTGATGAAGTCGCGTCGTGTGACTTCGCCCTTGGCGAGGGCAGTCGCCAACTCCGCGAAATTCCCTCTAGCAATCTCCGCTTCCCTGAGTCGTGCCCTGGACCCATCTCGTGGAAGGTACATCTGCCCCTCCTCGCTACCGCTACCCCCTGGCGCACCAAGCCCCGGCATGCCTTCGGCATTCAGGGAATGACTTTCGGCCGATTAGCGCGCCGAAAGAATGAGGGTTTGGCGCTTGTGCCGGGACTTTCGCGAGACAACGACCACAATTCGGCCCTCTTCAGACGTTGCCCACAGCCCACAGCTGAACTGAGACGGGCGAAAGCCCCGAACGCCTGTACCCTCCCAGTCAATACGTAACAGTTTGTTAAGCTGTCCTTTTAGTGTCAATCAGCCATTTCCGCCGTTCCTAGTATTCTTACGACTATTGATTAGCGGATTAGCGTTTTTCCTACTAAGCCCGAAGAATGCTGGCGGTGCTGAGCAGTCGTCTGCGGGAACGCCCCGATCTACTGGTCATGACCGAGCGCATCAGGCGCAATGCCTCAGATACCGCACAACAGGTCGGTGCCTTGTTGCAACTGGCGCGGGCGCCGGAGAGCACGGATCTCGGCCAGGTCGCCTTGCGGCCCTTGCAGGACCGCGACGGACAGATCCGTTCGCCGGAGGAGAAACACCAGCATGCGCGTGACGCCTTGGAGCACTACCACCAGGCCAGCAAGGAGCAGCGCGAGCAGGAACAGCGTCGGCACGAAGCCCAGGTGCAGCAGCTACAGTTGGAGATGCGTCAGCTGCAGCAGACTCTGATCGTCAAGCAAGACGAACTGACTCAACTGAACCGCGACAACGCGCGCCTGCTCACTGAAGCGCGGCAGCAACAGAAAGAGCAGCACGCCCAGCAGCGTCATGTGGCGCAGCAGACACAGGCACTGGAGACCTTGCAAGGGCAGCTACAGGCGGCCGAGCGAGCCAGAGAAACCGTGGAACAGCGCTACCGCACCGTCCAGGGCGAGCTGAAGCAGCTGAAGAAAACTCTGGCGCAAGTAGGGCAAAGTCGACAGCCGCGCGTGCTCAAAGAAGGAACCCAGAAACCGCCGGGGCAGACGCCACCTGCAGCTGAAAGCCAGACCGAGGGTTGCTAGTTGCCGGACATAGGATCCAGCACACTAAGCTCAGGATCGAATGGCGGTGTAGATGAGGCTACCCTACGAACGCACTCGCGCGGTGGTACAGACACGAGAGTTTCTGGCTGAACTTTCCCGCCACTCACCGGCGCTTTCTCGGCCCACCAGCGTGCCACCTCCCGGCAACTCCACAGCGGCCGCCGGCCCGTGGTCGTCCACGCACAGCTCCCCTACGACCGAGCGCTGATAAGCGAAAGCGCTGCAGCGGAGTTCGGTTGTGGGCGTTATGCCAATGCCCGGCGGCCGAGCTTGAGTCCCAGCGGCGCCCCTGGCCCGCTATGACAGATCACGCAGCGCGTTTGCAGCAGCGCCGAGAGCTCTGCATAGGTCACCTCCTCGGCGTTGCCCGTGGGCGCAGCGAGCAATACCACCAGCCCGCACAACGGCGTTAGTCGACAGCGATTCTTTTGCATCCGCACACCTACCTCAGACGCTCGCGACAGGAGTCCTTCCGGTAAACCTAGGGTGCATTGACCTAGCGGGCAATGCCGTGCAGGCCAGCGCCTGAGCAGAGCGGGCCAGATCGGCCATTCGTGCGATTTTGCGGAGATCGGTCAGCGCTGGAATTAAGCCCATAGCCCGCAGGATTAAGAAACGATATCAATGAGCTATAACAATCTATTAAACCCTTACAGAACAGGTATTTGCACTCTTACCGAGAACCATTTCGATCTAGAATAATCACCGGCACCTTTAGCAATAATTTTCAATTCCTGAGAGGCGTTCGAAGTTTTACCGGGCGATGCGTTACACGGGAAAAGGTGCCGTGCCCTGCACCAGAGCCAACACAGCGACGGAGAAAATCATGGGTAGCGAACAACTCACCCACATGATGGAGCCTCCACCGATCGGCGCTTTCCCGGCCCACCAGCGTGCCCCTTCCCGGCAACTCCACCTCAACCACATGCTCGCGCCCGCCCTACAACTGAGCGCCGATAAGCGAAAGCGCTGCAGAGGAGTTCGGCTGTGGGCGTGAGCCTAATGGCCAGAGCCGAACTCCTGGGTTTGAACACGGAGCTGATGTTTCGCCGTCCTGCCGGGTGCGGGGGTGGAGCCAGCGATGAGCAAGCCGACTGAAGAGACCGCCATGAAAACTACAGACGTGAGACACAGGAAAGGCCAACTGCCGAACCCGCAAGACCTGGACGATGTCGAGGCGCGGCGCACGTTTCTTAAACTCGGCGCTGCCGCGGTGTTGACGCCGCTGCTGCTGGACGGGCGCAACGCCGGCGCCGACGATGAGCCGGCTCCCCCGGTATTCCCCCCGAGCCCGCCCACTATTCCGTGGCAGCAGGAATTGCCCACCGCGATCACCCCGCTGCGAGCGGTCGCCGCCCTGAGCCCTGCGCCCACAGTGGCGGCGAATACTGCCGGCGGTGAAGCCGGGCGCGCGCCGCACCAACGCTACGCCGAGCTCACCGGCGTGCTTGGCGCGCCACTACTCTACGAGCTGAAGGCCAAGGAGCGTCCCGATTGGGTCTTCAATCCGGCCTATCCGCCGCAGCCGATCTGGGGTTACGAAGGCAATACCCCCGGTGCGACCAGCCCGGGCCCGACCTTCTTCGCGCGCTATGGCCGGCCGTTCCTCTGCCGCATCCACAACCAGTTGCCGCAGAAGCATGTCGGTTTCGGCACGCCGGAGATCTCCACCCACCTGCACAACCTGCACGCGCCATCGGAGAGCGATGGCTTCCCCGGCGACTACTACAGTGCGAACAAGGCCGGCCCGACCCTGACTGCGCCAGGGAGATTCAAAGACCACTTCTACCCGAACATCTATGCCGGCTACGACCAGCTGCAAAACCATATCGGCGATCCGCGCGAAGCCCTGGGCACGCTGTTCTACCACGACCACACCCTGGACTTCACCGCGCCGAACATGCTTCGCGGCCTGTTCGGCTTCTACCTGATTTTCGACCCACTGGACTCGGGCAACGAGCGTGACCCAACCCCCGGCGCCCTGCGGCTGCCGAGCCATCCCTACGACTACCCACTGAGCTTTGCGGATAAGCGCTTCGACGCCCGCGGCATCTTGTTCTACGACCAGATCAACCCCGACGGGGTGCTCGGCGACAAGGTGGTGGTCAACGGCAAGATCGAACCGGTGCTCAGGGTGGCGGCGCGCAAATACCGGTTCCGCCTGCTCGATGCCGGGCCTAGCCGTTTCTATGCCCTGTCCTTGGTGACGCCGAGCAATGTGCGGCAGACCTTCACCTACATCGCCAACGACGGCAACCTGCTGCCGGCCCCGCTGCTGAACCAGACCCTGGTCAGCTTTGGCGTGGCGGAGCGCGCCGACATAGTGGTGGACTTTTCCCGGTATCCGATCGGTACCGAACTCTATCTGATCAACCGCATACGTCATAACAACACCCGCGGACCCGAGGAGGAAATCAACGGCAATGGCCCACGTATCCTCAAGTTCATCGTCGACCGCAACCCGCCGGAGCAGGACCTGAGCCAAGTGCCGGCTACGCTGCGCCCGCTGCCGCCACTCAATCTCGCCGAAATCGCCGCCGCGCGGGTGCGCCACTGGGATTTCGACCACGACCGCGGGGTGTGGGTGATTAACGGCAAGCTGGTCGACGTGAAAGCCCCCCGCGCGCTGATCCCCAAAGGCGCCGCCGAGGTGTGGGAACTGAAAAATGACGACGACGGCTGGGCTCACCCGATCCACATCCACTTCGAGGAGGGGCGCATCCTCAGCAAGACCAGGGAGGGGAAAAACGTGGCGGTGCCGCCGCACGAGCGCGGCCGCAAGGACGTCTTCGTGCTCGGCGAGGATGAGACTTTTCGGGTGTTCTTGCGCTTCCGCGATTTCACCGGGAAGTACGTCATGCACTGCCACAACCTGATCCACGAGGACCACGCGATGATGCTGCGCTGGGACATCGTCGAGCAAAGCGGCAACCAGGGCCCCGGCGGCGGAGGCTGAGTGGGGCGGCGGCAACGCACAGGACCGGAGGATTGCAGATGAACACTCGCAGAAATCTCTTAGTCGGCTTGGGCGCCGCCGCGCTCGGCGTGGCCGCCTGGCGCACAAACACCGACACCAGCTTGGTAGAAACTCTGCCGGCGAGCGGTGACGCGACGGACGCCAGCTATTTCCCGAACCTGACGCTCTATACCCATGAAGGCAAGGCGGTGAGGTTCTACGATGATCTGATCCGCGGCAAAGTGGTGGCCATCAACATGATGTATGCCTCCTGCTCGGGGATTTGCCCGACCACGACGGCGAACCTGCGGCTGGTGCAGAAGCTGTTGGGCGAGCGCGTGGGCCGCGACGTCTTCATGTACTCGCTCAGCCTGCAGCCGGAGCTGGACACGCCGCAGATACTCAAGACCTACGCCGAACGGCATCATGTTGGCCCGGGCTGGTGGTTCTTGACCGGCGCGCCCGCCGACATCGAGCGCCTGCGCTATAGCCTCGGTTTCTACGACCCCGACCCGCTGGTCGACGGCAACATCGCCAACCATTCCGGCTTGCTCCGCATCGGCAACGACACTTACAAGCGCTGGACCATGGCGCCCGCGCTGGCTGATCCGGAGCAGATCCTCGCCACCATCAATCATGTGGACGGCGCCGTCGTGCACACGGGTTAGGCGTAGGCTGGGCTTCAGCCCAGCACGCACCCCGTATTGGTGGGCTGAAGCCCACCCTACGTGGGCACACGCATCCCCACCCTACCTGCTGAAGCCCAGCCTACCTGCCGTCCGCCCGGAGGCGGCCACGCGTGCAAGCCCCTAGCCCTGCAAAAAACCCAGACAGACCACTGCCCCGGCGCGAGACAATCCCGCTACAGTGAGCCCATAGCCGCCGACAGGAACGCGCCGCATGACCGACAACACGCAACAATTCGCCAGCGACAACTACTCCGGCATCTGCCCGGAAGCCTGGGCCGCCATGGCCGAGGCCAATCACGGCCACCAGCGCGCCTACGGCGACGACCAATGGACCGCCCGCGCCGCCGACCACTTCCGCCAGTTGTTCGAGACCGACTGCGAGGTGTTCTTCGCCTTCAACGGCACCGCAGCCAACTCCCTGGCCCTGTCGGCGCTATGCCAGAGCTACCACAGCGTGATCTGCTCCGAGACCGCCCACGTCGAGACCGACGAATGCGGCGCGCCGGAGTTCTTCTCCAACGGTTCCAAACTGCTCACCGCCCGCACCGAGAACGGCAAGCTGACGCCCGCGGCGATCCGCGAGATCGCCCTCAAGCGCCAAGACATCCACTACCCGAAACCACGGGTAGTCACCCTCACCCAGGCCACCGAGATCGGCACCGTCTACCGCCCGGACGAACTGCGCGCCCTCAGCGCCACCTGCCGCGAACTCGGCCTCAACCTGCACATGGACGGCGCGCGCTTCTCCAACGCCTGCGCCTTTCTCGGCTGCGCGCCGGCCGAGCTGACCTGGAAAGCCGGAGTGGACGTGCTCTGCTTCGGCGGCACCAAGAACGGCATGGCCGTGGGCGACGCCATCCTGTTCTTCAACAAGGACCTGGCCGTAGACTTCGACTACCGCTGCAAACAGGCCGGGCAGTTGGCCTCGAAGATGCGCTTCCTCTCCGCGCCCTGGGTCGGCCTGCTGCAGGACGACGCCTGGCTGTACCACGCCAACCACGCCAACGCCAGCGCGCGCCTGCTCGCCGAACTGGTCGGCGATATTCCCGGCGTCAGCCTGATGTTCCCGGTTGAAGCCAACGGCGTATTCCTGCAAATGTCGGAACCGGCGATCGAGGCCTTGCGCGCGCGCGGCTGGCGCTTCTACACCTTCATAGGCAACGGCGGCGCGCGGTTCATGTGCTCATGGGATACCGCTGAAGCGCGCGTGCGGGAGTTGGCGGCAGACATCCGCCAGGTGATGAACGCGGGCTAACAGGCCCGCAATTTAGATGCCGCTCGCGTCAGAGCGGCATCTGTCGGCCAAACCCGCGGCCCAACTGCGCCGACCTATACTTGCTGCTTAGGTTTCCCGCCTGACGGGCGCTCACAGCGCTCAGCGACATCGTTCGCCACGGTCATCTACAGTCGATGAAGCCGGCAGCCCCGCCAGGCCCTGTGTCGCGAGGAGTTCATCATGTCGCGTGCTCTCAAGCTTTGGCCCCTGTTGACGGGCACCCACCGCTATGAAAAGACCGTCTCCACCCGCGGGCGCGGTCATGGGCAGTACATTCAGGCGCCTATCCTCGCGTACCTGATCGAGACACCCAACGGCCGAATTCTCTACGACGTCGGCTGCGACTACAGCAAGGTGGTCGATCCCATTTTGAATAAACGCTACTTCGAACCGATGCGCCCCCAGTTCGATCCGCCCAGCATGACTGAAAATCAGCGCATCCCGCGCTATTTGGCCCAGCTTGGGCTGACGCCTGCGGATATCGATGTGGTGTTCATCGGTCACCTGCACTTCGACCACGCCGGCGGCATCTGCGACCTGCCCGGTTGCGAGGTGCACCTGCATGCCGACGAGCTCGCGGCCGCGCGCACCGGGCTGGATGACGGGGTGTTTGCCGATGAACTGGGCAATGCCGATCAATGGCGGCTGCAAACCGGCGAATACTCGGTCGCGCCAGGCGTCCATGCCATCGCCAGCCCCGGCCACACCGCCGGGCACATGTCGCTGTTCATCGAGTTGCCGAAAGGCCGGCCGGTGATCCTCTGCGGCGACGCCGCCGACCTCAGTGAAAATCTGACCGATGAAATCGCCCCCGGCTACTGCTGGCAAGACAACGAGGCGCTGGCCCTCGCCAGCATCCGCAAACTCAACACGCTGGCCGGCGACGAAGACGCACAACTCTGGCCCAACCACGACATGGCCTTCTACCAGAGCTTGCCGCGCTTCCCGTTGTGGCGGGACTGAGGCCGGCTGGCTGCACACTGGGGCTATCGGCGTGCTTTCCGAAGACGGCCGCTTGCGCTTCGTTGAGCGGCTCAAGGACATGTTCCGCGTCGGCGGCGACAACCTTTCACCACTGGAAGTCGAACAGATATTGCCGAAGTACCCAGCGGTCGAGCTTGCTCAGGTTATCGGCGTTGCAGATCCCCGGCGGGGTTGAAGTACCGGCCACTTATGTGACGCTCAAGCCAGGATTCGGGAGCCATTCGTCAGCCTGGCTGGATACGCATCGAGCGCCGCTATACTCAATCGGGTCTGCTCTCCGCGCTAAGGAGGCCGCTCTTGATTAAGCGGATTGGCATCGGCTTGGCAATTCTGGTCGTCCTGGGTGCAGTGCTGTTTTCCACCCTGGTCTGGCGACCGGCCATCGACCCCATCATTTCAGGCTCGGTTGCAGGCTTTCCCGCCGAACTGCTTGCCAAGGGCCATGTGTTGGCCGGTGCCGGCTACTGCGCGACCTGCCACACCGCGAAGGGCGGCCAGCCCTATGCCGGCGGCTACGGAATGCCGACCCCCTTCGGCGTCATCTACACCACCAACATCACCCCCGACCCGGGTAGCGGAATCGGTCGCTGGTCCGAGGCGGCATTCGTGCGGGCGATGCGCGAAGGCGTCTCGCGTGATGGCTCGCATCTCTACCCTGCATTTCCTTTCGAGCACTTCACCAAAGTCACCGATGACGACATGAAGGCGCTCTATGCCTTCCTCATGACGCGCGAACCGGTGAGCGCGCCGGCGAAGCCCACTACCATCCCCTTCCCCTTCAACCTCCGCGCCCTTCAGGCCGGCTGGAAGCTGCTGTTCTTCGACGAAGGCACCTATCGGCCGGTCGCCGGCAAGAGCGATGAATGGAACCGCGGCGCCTACCTCGCCGAAGGCTTGAGCCACTGCTCCGCCTGCCACACGCCCCGCAATGCCCTGGGGGCGGAAAAAACCGGTGACGAGCGCTACGCCGGCGCGATGATCCAAGGTTGGTTCGCGCCGGCACTGACCGCTGCCAATACCGCGCCGATCCCCTGGACGCAGGACGAACTGTCCGCCTACCTGCGCGGCGGAGCGACCGCCCTGCATGGCGTTGCAGCCGGCAAGATGGCGGAAGTCGTGCGTGACCTGCGCACCCTGCCCGACTCGGATATCCAGGCGCTGGCCCTCTATTTCGCCGAAATCAACGGCTCGGCAACGCAGAAGGCCAGCAGCAATGAAGCCTTGCATAAAGCGCAAACAGCCGCCGCGCTCGACACCCGCCAGGCTTCCGACAGCGGCGCTGGCCTTTACCTGACAGCTTGCGGGGCCTGCCACTACAACAACGCCACACCGCAGAACCTGCGCCCGGAGCTTGCCCTGAACAGCTCGCTCACCGCGGCCGACCCTGCCAACTTCGTCCAGGTCGTCCTGCATGGCGTCGGCCTGGAAGACGGCATACCCAACGTGCTCATGCCGCCTTTTGCCCCGGCATTGAGCGATGGCGAAATCGCCAGACTTGCAGCCCATCTCCGCCGCACGCGAACCGACCAGCCCGCCTGGCCGGACCTGGAGGCGAAGGTGGCGGCCATCCGCAAGGCCAGCACCGACAACCCAGAGCGAAATCCCTGATGCTAACGTCGTCCGGAGTCGCAAGACCATGACCACCTTCGAACTCAATGGGCGAGCCGTTTCGGTCGACGCGGACGACGACACCCCGCTACTCTGGGTGATCCGTGACGACCTCGGCCTGACCGGCACCAAATTCGGCTGCGGAATCGGCATGTGCGGTGCTTGCACCGTGCATATCAATGGCCGGGCTATCCGCTCCTGCATCACCCCGGTCGGGGCCGTGACCAATGCCAAGGTCACGACCATCGAGGGGCTCGACCCCGAAGGCCGGCACCCCCTGCAGAAAGCCTGGATCGAGACACAGGCGCCCCAGTGCGGCTACTGCCAGCCGGGCCAGATCATGCAGGCGGCCACACTGCTCAAGGACTTCCCCGACCCGAGCGACCAGGACATCGACGCGGTCATGAGCGGCAGCCTGTGCCGCTGCATGGCCTATGTGCGCATCCGCAAGGCGATCAAGCTCGCCGCCGCGGAGCTGCGAGGCAGCACAGCTCATGAATAAGTTCGCGGGTTACCAGCAGCACGGAGACCACACTGAGGGCATTTCACGCCGAGGCTTCTTGATCGGCGCCACGGCCACGGGCTTCACCCTGGCGTTCTCCTGCTCCGGCCTCACCTTCGGCAGCCCCACCGAGGCCATTGCCAGCAACAACTTCGAGCCGACCCTCTGGTATCACCTCGACCGTGACGGCATCGTCACCGTCCATGTCGCCAAGGCCGAGATGGGCCAGCATGTCGGTACCGCACTCGCACGCATAGTCGCCGACGAACTGGAAGCGGATTGGGGGATGGTGCGCCTGAGCTACGTCGACACCGACCCCAAATGGGGCCCCATGGTCACTGGCGGCAGCTGGTCCGTCTGGCAGGGCTTCGACCCCCTGAGCAGGGCCGGAGCCGCCGGCCGCATCGCCCTGATCGAGGAAGGCGCCAGGTTGCTCGGCGTCGAGCCCAGCGCCTGCAATGCACGCCAGAGCGCCGTCTGGGCCGGCGATCGGTCGATCAGCTATGCCGAGATCGTCCAGCGCGGCGACCTCACCCGCAGCTTCACGGCGGATGAACTCAAGCAGATGCCGATCAAGACGCCGACCGACCGGCGCCTGATCGGTGCGCAAACCCAGGCCATCGACATCCCCTCGAAGATCGACGGCAGCGCCCGCTACGGCATCGACGCGCTGGTCGAGGGCATGGTCCATGCCCGCCCACTGATTCCACCGACACGCTATGGTGCCAAGGTGGTTGCCATCGACGACTCAGCCGCCAAAAGCGTGAAAGGCTATCTCAAGAGCATCGCGCTCGAAGACCCCTCCGGCACGGTTCCAGGCTGGGTGATGGTCTACGCCGACTCCTTCAGCGCCGCCAGCCGCGCGGCTGAAAAAGTGCAGGTCACCTGGACCCCAGGCGACACGGCCAACGTCTCCGAGCAGGATCTGCTCGACCACGGCAACACACTGATCGACGACCCTGCAGACGGCTCCCTGGTGGTGGCCGATGAAGGCGTCGACGCCGCGTTCGCCAGCGCGAAATCGACACTGGAACGCACCTACAGCACGGCCAGCGTCCTGCATTTTCAACTGGAACCGCTCAACGCACTGGCGTTCGAGAAGGACGGCATCTGGGAAATCCACACGGGCAACCAGTGGCAATCGCTGATTCTCCCGGTGTTGGCCAAGGCGCTCGGAGTCAGCGAGGACCAGATCGTCATGCGCACCTACCTGCTCGGCGGCGGCTTCGGACGCAGACTCAACGGCGACTATGCCGTGCCGGCGGCACTCGCGGCGAAGGCCTACGGCAAGCCGGTGAAGATGCTCTGCACCCGCGCCGACGATGCCCGCTTCGACTCCATCCGTTCCGCCTCGATCCAGCGCCTGCGCATGGCCTTCGGCGAAGGTGGCCGCGTGACCGCCATGGAGCACCATGCCGCCGCCGGCTGGCCGACCCTGATCCTGGCGCCGGACTTCATGCCCAAGGGCACCAATGGCGTGCCTTACGACCCCTTCTCCATCTCAGGTGCCGATCATTGGTACACGGTCGGCGCGCATCGGGTTCGCGCCCTCTCCAACGACCTCGCCAACCGCACCTTCCGCCCCGGCTGGCTGCGTTCGGTCGGGCCCGGCTGGACCAACTGGGCAGTGGAGTGCTTCATGGATGAGGCCGCCCACTCGGTTAACGCCGACCCGCTGGCCTTCCGCCTCACCCTGCTCGACGGCAAAGGCAGGAACGCCGGCAGCGCGCCGTACGCGGTCGGCGGTGCCGCCCGCCAGGCCAACGTGCTCCGGCGCGTGGCGGAAAAAGCCGGCTGGGGCAGCACATTGCCAGGGGACACCGGGCTGGGCATCGCCACCACCTTCGGCCAGGAGCGCGGCATGCCGACCTGGGTCGCCTGCGTGGCACGGGTAAAAGTTGATCGCAGCAGCGGCGTGGTGAGGCTGGAAAAACTCACCCTGGTAGTCGACGCCGGCACCATAGTGCATCCCGATGGCGCCCTCGCCCAGATGGAAGGCGCCGCCCTCTGGGGCGTGAGCATGGCCCTGCACGAAGGCACGCAGATCGAGAAGGGACAGGTGAAAGACACCAATCTCGACACCTACACCCCGCTGCGGATGGGCGATGTACCCGAGATGGAGATCGAATTCATCCCCAGCACCGAAGCCGCAGTCGGCCTGGGTGAACCCGCCACCACTGTGGTCGGCCCGGCAATCGGCAATGCCATCTTCGCCGCCGTTGGCGCTCGACTTCGCCACATCCCCATACGGCCCGCCGACGTCCTGCAGGCGCTCGAAAAAGCACCTGAAGGCGAAGTCTCCACTTATTAGGGGACTGCCCTACAGTCATTGCCCTTCACTCTAAGGTATTAGGGGACCAGCTAATGGGCGTCCCCTACTATTCGCGTGAACTGCTGGCCGGCGACGTGGTCTGCATTCGGTCCGCGATCCTTGAGCTCAAGGGCGGCGACCACCCACCGGCCAGCTCCTCGACGCGAGCGCACCGCGCGCATGAGCGCCGCAGGCCGCAGGGTTGATAACTTGCACATTCTGATCGTCAAAAGCCTGAATCAGGCTAGGGAGCAACCATGCAAAAAAGTACCCATTTCCTGTTGATCGGCGCCAGCGCCCTGGCCCTGTCGGGCTGCTTCGGGCAAAAGACCAAAATCGACCAGACGAACCTCTGCACTTACAACACCGACGCCCAAGCCGAGCGCTGCAAGGACGGCCAACTGGCCTGGTTCAAGCCCGAGCAATGGAAAAATGAGCAACAGCCGCTCAGCGTGGCGGCGGCTTATTGCGACTTCAACTATCAGGTCATGTACAACAAGGCCGGCGTCATCTGCGTGTTCACCGACAAACGCCTGAACCTGGTCAAGTAAGCATCGGGTCATAGATGCGCACAGGCGAAGACCTGCGCCCTCAGCGCGGGCGGATGCGCTCGGCGATCACCGCGCCGCCCGGCTCCAGGCGACCGCGCACTTCCACCTAGTCCCCCACGCGGCGGGACTTGTCGAGCCGGGTCTCGGCGTTGACGCCGAGGCTCAGCGAATCCGGCTTCCAGCCCTCGCTCAGGACGCCGTGCAGAGGCACGCGCCCTGGTTGATCCAGTCGGCGATCCTGGCGATTCCCTCGTTGTCCAGATACGGCGGCCCGGCATGGCAGATCGCGCAACGCGCCTGCAGGATCGGCGCGATATCCGCGTAAGTCAGCGCGGCGGCCTGGGCGCTGGCGGCACCGGCGAGCGGCAGGCACAGCTGAATGACCAGCACTCGGCACAGGGACTGTTGCATGACGACATGGGCCTTTGGCGATCAGGCTGGGCGGCTTTGCCAATGACTATACTTGAAGGGCAGAACCCTCCGGCCGGGGCAAACGCGACTCTTTGATTAAAGACCAAGCGCCCTGCCCCCTGAGTTTTCCTGTCGTTGCCGCCAAGAGGAACAGCATGAGGAGCAACGCGACAAAACTTCCGCCAATGCTCGAAGCGCTGCACGCGGAGGGGCCACATCCCGGCCTGGCCGGCAAGCTCAGGCTGTTTGGCCAGTTCGTCGGCAGTTGGGATGTCGAGGTCATCAATTACCTGTCCGATGGCAGCCGCCGCGTCATGGACGCCGAGTGGCACTTCGGCTGGGTGCTGGAAGGGCGCGCGATTCAGGATGTCTGGATCGCGCCGCGGCGTGGCATGCGCCGCCAGTCCAGCGATGAGTGGGGCGACTATGGCACGACGCTGTACTTCTTCGACCTGGAGCTCGGCGCTTGGCGCTCGACCTGGATCGGTCCCTGCAAAGGCTACGTGAAGCCCTTCATCGCCCGGCCGGTGGGTAACGAGATCGTCCTGGAGGGCGCCTTCATGCCGGGCAGCCTGTCGCGCTTTATCTTCTCCGAGATCACCCCGGACTCGTTCCACGGGCGGCATCTGGAGTCGCGCGATGACTGGGCGAGCCAGGTACTGCACCAGGAAATGCACGCCCGTCGCCGCAGCTATGCCTAATCAGAGTTCCTGATCGCCTAGCCGGCACGGCCCTTCGGCGCCTGCCTATACTGCAAACACTCAGCGCGCGGAGGTCGTCATGTCGAACTACTCGGTCGAGAACATTCGCACTGTTGCCCTGGTTGGCCACGGCGACAGCGGCAAGACGACCCTGGCCGAGGCACTGCTGCAGCGCAGCGGCGCCATCCCGGTGATGGGCACCCTGGAGCGTGGTGACACCGTCTGTGATTTCGATCCGCTGGAGCGCGAATACCATCATTCACTGGCGGCGGCGCTGGTGCATTTCAGCCATGCCGGCGCCGAGATCAACCTGATCGACAGCCCCGGCTTCCCGGACTTCATCGGCCATGCGATCCCCGCGCTGGCCGCGGTGGAAACCGCCTTGGTCGTGGTCAACGCGCAGACCGGCATCGAGCTGACCACCCAGCGGATGATGCACGCGGCGCGCGAACGCGGGCTGTGCCGGATGCTGGTGGTCAGCAAGATCGATGCCGAGCGGATCGACCTGCCAACACTGGTCGCCGACCTGCGCGAGGTGTTCGGCAAGGAGGTGCTGCCGATCAACCTGCCCAGCGACGGTGGCAACCGGGTGGTCGACTGTTTCTTCAACCCGGCCGGCGAGGCGGACTTCTCGTCGGTGGCCGAGGCGCACCAGGCACTGGTCGATCAGGTGGTCGAAGTCGATGAAGAGCTGATGGCGCGCTATCTGGAGCAGGGCGAGATCACCCCGGAGGAGCTGCACGCGCCCTTCGAGCGGGCGCTGCGCGAGGGGCATCTGATCCCCTTGTGCTTCGTCTCGGGCCGCAGCGGCGCCGGGGTGAGCGAGCTGCTCGAGATCCTCGCGCGGCTCGCGCCCAATCCGCTCGAAGCTAACCCACCGCTGTTCTTCAAGGGCGAAGGCGCAGCGGCCAAGCCCTTTCGCTCGGTACCAGATCCGGAGCGCCACGTCCTGGCCCATGTGTTCAAGGTGGTGATGGACCCCTTCGTCGGCAAGCTGGGCGTATTCCGCGTGCACCAGGGCACGGTCCAGCGCGACATGCAGCTGTTCATCGGCGATGGCAAGAAGCCATTCAAGGTCGGCCACCTGCTGCGCGTCCAAGGCAAGCGCTATGACGAGGTGGCACGGCTGATTCCCGGCGATTTCGGCGCGGTGAGCAAGGTCGACGAGGTCGAATTCGACACCGTACTGCACGACTCCCATGACGAGGACAGCATCCACCTCAAGCCGCTGGCCTTCCCCGCCCCGATGCAGGGGCTGGCCATCGAGGCCAAACGCCGCGGCGACGAGCAGCGGATCTCCGAGGTGCTGCACCGGCTGCTGGCCGAAGACCCCTGCGTGAAACTCGACTACCACCCCACCACCCAGGAGACGGTGCTGCGCGGCATGGGCGAGTTGCACCTGCGCTACCTGCTCGATCGCCTGGCCGGCACCTACAAGCTCGAGGTGCAGACCCAGCCGCCGCGCGTGCCCTACCGGGAAACCATCACCCGTACGGCCGAGGGCCATAGCCGGCACAAGAAGCAGACCGGCGGCGCCGGCCAGTTCGGCGAAGTGTTCCTGCGCGTCGAGCCGCTGCCGCGCGGCACTGGCTTCGAGTTCGTCGACGAGGTGAAGGGCGGCGTGATTCCGGGACAGTTCATCCCCTCGGTGGAAAAAGGCGTGCGCTCGATGCTGGCCACCGGCCCGCTGGCCGGCTATCCGGTCGAGGATGTGAAAGTCACGGTCTACGACGGCAAGAGCCACTCGGTCGACTCCAAGGACATCGCCTTCCAGGCCGCCGGGCGCAAGGCGATGCTGGATGCCCTGCGGGCGGCGGGAAGCATCGTGCTGGAGCCGATCGCCAACATCGAGATCACCACACCCGACGCCAAGCTCGGGGACATCACCACCGATCTGATCGGCCGCCGTGGCCAGGTGGCCGGCACCGAGACCCTGTCGCAGAGCATGGCGCTGATTCGTGGCCAGGTGCCGCTGGCCGAATTGGACGGCTATGGCGGCCGGCTCAAGTCCATCACCGCCGGCCAGGGCGCCTATACCCTGGTACTGAGCCACTACAGTGCCGTGCCGCAGGAGGTTCAGCAGCGCCTGGCTACCGGCTATAAGGCCGTGCTGGAGGAGGATTGAGCCATGCCTGAACCCGCCGTGGACCTTTGCCGCGGCACCAGGCAGCCGCCGAATTTTCCGCTATGTTTTCACCCAGCCTGATATTCGACCTGACCCGTTACCGCCCATGCCACCCTCAGCAGCAAGAAGGAACGCCCTGCATGCCCGCCACCCCTGAAGTCACCCTCTTCCACTCTCCGCACACCCGCTCGACCGGGGCGCTGACCCTCCTCGAAGAACTCGGCGCGCCGTACCGGTTGCACGTGCTCAACATGCACAAGGGCGAGCAACGGCAGTCGGCGTATCTGGCGATCAACCCGATGGGCAAGGTGCCGGCGATCCTGCATGGCGACGCCCTGATCACCGAACAGGGCGCGGTGTTTCTCTACCTCGCGGATCTGTTCCCCCAGGCCGGGCTGACCCCGGCCATCGGCGACCCGTTGCGCGGGCCTTTTCTGCGCTGGCTGTTCTATTACGGCTCGTGCTTCGAACCGGCGCTGGTCGACCGCGCGCAGCAGCGCGAGCCGGCGCCGCCATCCATGTCGCCCTATGGTGACTTCGACACTATGCTGCAGACCCTGAACGAGCAGCTCGGCAAAGGCCCTTACCTGCTCGGCGAAACCTTCACCGCCGCCGATGTGCTGTGGGGCACGGCGCTGACCTGGACCACGCGCTTCGGACTGGTGCCGCTGTCGCCGGTGATCGAGGCCTATATCGAGCGCGTGAACGCGCGGCCAGCCGTGGCGCGGGCCAGGGCCAAAGACGAGGAACTGGCCGCCGCGCAGGGCCAATAAGGCAAGGCAAGGCAAGGCGGGATCGGCCGCGGCGCCGGCGGGCATTTCGTCGGGCTGCGGCAGGCTCGCTGGCTCCCGTCCGAAATCATGGGAAAAGCGCTCTATGCTTGTCAGATAGCAGGCCGACGAACACTCGCGGAGTCGGGTGGGCCCCGCAACCTGCAAAGCCCCAGCGGCCGACGCCAACAGACCCCAGGCCGCCCTGGCTGTCACGCGGTAGCTTGCTCCGCGCCTCTTCAACCCCTGCTCATGGAGCCATAGCGATGAAACTCTTCTATTCCCCCGGAGCCTGTTCCCTCGCCGTGCACATAATCCTGCGCGAGACCGGCTTGCCCTTCACCCTCGAACGGGTCGACCTGAGTACGCACAAGACCGCCGCCGGCAATGACTATTACCGCAACAATCCGAAAGGTTACGTGCCGCTGCTGGAGCTGGTCGATGGCGGGCACCTGACCGAAGTCCCGGTGATCAGCCAGTACCTGTGCGACAAGGCCGGTCGCGTGGATCTGATGCCAGCCGCCGGCAGCATGGCGCGCTACCACGTCATGGAGTGGCAGAACTTCATCACCAGCGAGCTGCACAAGGGCTTTGGCGCGCTGTTCAACCCGGTTCTGGATGCGGCGGCCAAGGCTGTCTTCTCCGCTTCGCTGCAAAAGCGCCTGCAGTGGGTCTCGACGCAGCTGCATGGCAAGCAATACCTGACCGGCGCTGCCTTCACGGCCGCCGATGCCTACCTGTTCACCGTGGCCAACTGGACCCGCTATGTCGACCTGGATATAGGCGATTACCCCGATCTGCAAAGCTACCAGGCGCGGATCGCGGCACGGCCAACGGTGCAGACCGCGCTCAAGGCGGAAGGACTGCTGAGCTGAGGCGAACCAGGGTAGCCGTAGCCACGAGGCGGGGTCGCGACCGATGGCGCTCCCGCAGTCAGAACCCTAGCGCGGGGTGGTGAGGGTTTTCCCCACGTCTCAGTACTCGATAGTCACATCGCCCTTGGGCACGCTGCAGCAGGAGAGGATGTAGCCCTCGGCGACATCTTCATCGGTGATCCCGCCGTTGTGCTCCATCTCCACCTCGCCGGCGGTTTTCATCACCTTGCAGGTACCACAGATGCCCATGCCGCAGGCCTTGGGGATATGCAGGCCAAGCTTGGCGGCGGCGGCATGCACCGTCTCGCCCGGTGCCACGCGGATGCTCTTGCCGGTAGCGGTGAACTCCACCTGATGCAGATCGGCGGCATCCAGCTCCGGCGCCCCGGCGGCCTGCTCGGCGTGCTCGAGGGCATCGGCACGGGCTTCCGGCGGGGTCGCCCCGAAGGACTCTTCGTGGTAGCGCCGCATGTCGAAACCATTGGCTTCGAGCAGGCGTTTGACCGCGTGCATGTAGGGCGTCGGCCCGCAGCAGAAGACTTCGCGCTCCATGAAGTCCGGAGCGATCAGTTCGAGCATCTTCTGGTTGAGGTAGCCGCGGTAGCCGGACCAGGTTTCGCCTATGTCGTAGCGCTCGCAGATCAGGTGCAGCTTGAAGTTGTTGATCCGCGACGCCATGTGGCGCAGCTCGCGGTGATAGATGATGTCGCGCGGCGCCCGGGCGCTGTGGACGAAGACCATGTCGACATTGCCGTTGGTGTCGAAGAACCAACGCGCCATGGACATCACCGGCGTGATCCCCACCCCGCCGCTGAGGTAGAGCACTTTATCGTTGGTGAAATCCATGGCGTTGAACAACCCGACCGGGCCGTGCACCGGCAGCTCGTCGCCCTCTTTCAGGTTGTCGTGCAGCCAGTTGGAGACCTTGCCGCCCGGCACCCGCTTGATGGTCAGCGAGAAGCTGTAGGGCACCGAGGGCGAACTGGAGATGGTGTAGGAGCGCATGATCGGCTGGCCGTCGATCTCCAGCTCGAGGGTGACGAACTGCCCCGGCTTGAAGAAGAACATGATCGGCTGGTCGGCATTGAAGCAGAAGGTGCGCACATCCCAGGTTTCCTGGATCACCTTGACGCAACGCACCAGATGGCGGCCGTTGGCCCAGGTCCGGGTGTTGACAGGATTAAGGAAGGTGTTCGACATGCTTCGCTCCCGCGCCATTTTTAGAGTGCCGCTGCGCCAACGATAGCTCAGGACGCAGTGGGCAGGCGCCCGCCAGCGAAAACGCTGATACAGGCTGATGGGGCCGATTGTGGGCAAGGCAATAAGCGCCCACTTACCTATCAGCGACATCTACATACTTATCGCGACCAGCCCCTAACCACCGGGCCTTGCGCGTCGGAAACGGATGCAAGCATGTCGCCCGTAGATAAGGCTCCGAACACGCCCGACCGCACACTCCAATTCAATCGAGCCGTAGCCCGGAGTATCCGCCAGCGGCCGAACCAGAGCGCGACCAGCGCGCCTTGCGTGCACACCGTAACCGCCACTTTTTCGCTGGCCGCCGCCCGCG
>JBOICE010000028.1:0-5598 GCA_050739815.1 Pseudomonas sp.
TGCTTGATGAGGGCAAGTGGCAATACATTTGCGCCAACGACCAGGGGATTTTGAGCGTTTACTCGCCCAATTCCCATGAGACGTTCCTGCGAGCCGGTCAAGTCATTTGCCAGCCTAAAGGGTGATCCATTCGGGGCATCGTTGATGCCCCTTTTTCAGGTTTTGTGTAACTGAGTCGCCCCGGATTTTCTAGACCAATATAAACGTCAGCTTTTGTCAGGTAGCGACTGGGCTGACCGTCTGCTTTTGGCCGGAACCTGTCGGTCATGAATGTCCACTCTCGGGGCATTCCAGCCATTCGCCACCGGCAGCTACAGCCCCCCAAAAAACGCCCATCAGAAGTACTAGTACGCATACGGCCGGAGCGGTCCAAGCATCGAGAATTTCATTGGGTGTCACGGGCCGTTTAAACGGCTACAGCGACCATGGCCGCATCCGAAAGTGGTTCCAGATGGCGCTCACTGTGCCAAGGGCGGGACTAGTCACCTATTTTTCGGTGGGGTCCGTAGATGTTTGTTTATAAAGCGACCTTCTTCCTAAGCCTTTACAAGCCCCAGAGCATGACGTTTCTCCTGGCCAGGGAGGATCACGACCGAGAATGGCCGTGATTACCAGTTAGTCGTCTGCAGAAACCACAGATCGACAAAGCTGTAATTACAGACCCAAGAGAGGATGGCCAAAGAGGAGACCGACCAAAAGAGCCTGCAAATCCGAGGTTGATTCAACTCGCCCCGAGCTTTCTCGAGTCGCGCGCCGAGAACCCTGTGCGCTTTGCTGCTCCAGAGCCGCAGCGCAGCTGACATGACCGGTGGTCGCTGGAGCTGTAACGCTTGAAAAACTGCGCTTAGCTGAATGGACAAATAGCTGCGCGCCCAGGTCTGGCAGCGTCGGCAGAAGCGGCTTCCGTGAGCCCTGACAACGGCATGAGGGGATAATCATGATTACGCTCAACATCAATGCCAAAGAGCAGCAATTCGACGTTCCAAATGACATGCCATTGCTCTGGGTGCTACGCGATGTGGCGCACCTGACAGGCACCAAATTCGGCTGTGGCATCGCTCAATGCGGGGCCTGCACCGTGCATGTCGATGGCGCGCCACTGCGCTCCTGCATCACGCCGGTCTCGGCGCTGGCCGGCGGGCGGAAGATCGTCACCATCGAAGGTCTTTCACCCGATGGCTCGCACCCGGTGCAGCGCGCCTGGGCTGAACTCGATGTGGTGCAGTGCGGTTACTGCCAGTCCGGCCAGATCATGTCGGCCGCCGCCTTGCTGGCGAAGATCCCCTCGCCAACGGACACCGATATCGACCAAGCCCTGTCGGGGAATATCTGTCGCTGCGGCACCTATCCGCGCATCCGCGCAGCCGTGAAGCGTGCGGCTGAAATCGGGTAACACGCTGGCGCAGCATTTTCAGTGCACATCCCTATGGATCGGAGGCTTGTCATGAACAGCGTGACCGATACTTCCCGGCGCAAATTTCTCAAGAACAGCGCAATTCTCGGTGGCGGCCTGGTAGTCGCCTTCATCATTCCCGAGAGCAAGCGCTTCGCCTTCGCCGACTCGCCAGCAAGCGCCGCAGCGTTCACCCCTAACGCCTTCTTGCGGGTGGGCAACGACGACAGCGTCACCGTGCTGCTGGCCCACTCCGAAATGGGTCAGGGCATCTGGACCGGACTGGCCATGCTGGTCGCCGAGGAACTGGATGCCGACTGGTCGAAGATCAAGGTCGAGCATGCACCCGCCGCGCCGGCGTATGGCAGTGCGGTATTCGGAGGGCTACAGGGCACCGGCGGCTCGACCAGCACCTGGTCGGAGTTCGACCGCTATCGGCAGGCTGGCGCGACCGCGCGGGCGATGCTGGTTCAAGCGGCGGCCCAGCGTTTTGGCGTCGCGCCATCCACAATCCGTACCGAGAACGGCGAAGCGGTAGCGGGTAACCAGCGTGTTCGTTACGGTGAGCTGGCCGATGCGGCCGGCAAACTGAAGGCGCCAGATCCGGCCTCGCTCAAGCTCAAGGAGCCGAAGGACTGGAAGATCATCGGCAAGCCGACCAAGCGCCTCGACACGCCGGAGAAAATCAGTGGCCGCGCGCAATTTGGCATGGACGTGCAATTCGAGGGACTGCTGACGGCGGTGGTCGCGCGCTCGCCGGTATTCGGCGGCAAGCTCAAGTCGGTCGATGCGACTGCGGCCAAAGCGGTTGCCGGGGTACGCCAGGTGGTACAGGTGCCCTCCGGCGTGGCGGTGATCGCCGAGCACTATTGGGCCGCCAAGCTCGGCCGCGATGCACTGAAGATCGACTGGGATCTCGGCGAATATGCCGGGCTGGACAGCGATCAGCTACGTGGCGAGTTCCAGAAGCTCGCCGCCATGCGGGGCAATACCGCGGCGCAGGCCGGCGACGTCAGCAGCGCACTTGGCCAGGCGAGCAAAACTATCGAGGCCGAATACGCCGTGCCCTACCTAGCCCATACGCCGATGGAACCGCTCAATTGCACGGTGAAGATCGGCCCGGACACATGCGAGATCTGGACCGGCACCCAGTTCCAGACGATCGACCAGCAGATCAGCGCACAGATCACCGGGCTCAAGCCGGAGCAAGTGGAAATCCATACGATGTTTCTCGGCGGCGGCTTCGGCCGGCGCGCCACTCCGACCTCCGACTTCGTCGCCGAAGCGGTTCAGGTGGCCAAGGCCGCCGGGGCGCCGGTGAAGACCGTATGGGCGCGCGAGGACGACGTGCACGGCGGCTACTACCGCTCGGCCTTCCTTTACCGGACGCGCATCGGCCTGGATGAGCAAGGGCTGCCCAGTGCCTGGGAGCAGGTCATCGTCGGCCAGTCGCTGGCCGCCGGCACGCCGCTCGAGGCGATGCTGGTACACGAGGGAGTCGACCACACCTCGGTCGAAGGCGCGGCCGATTCGCCCTACCTGAAGGCAATCGCCAACCATCACGTCAGCCTGCATTCGCCCAAGACCGGTATCCCGGTGCTCTGGTGGCGCTCGGTCGGCCACAGCCATAGCGCCTTCGTCATGGAGTCCTTGGTCGACGAGTTGGCGCATGCCGCCGGCAAGGACCCGGTCGAGTACCGACGGCTCTTGCTGAAGAACCACCCCCGCCACCTGGGGGTGTTGAATCTGGCGGCGGAGAAAGCCGGCTGGGGCACGCCGCTACCCAAGGGTCGCGCCCGTGGCGTGGCGGTGCACGCGTCGTTCGGCAGCTACGTCGCCCAGGTTGCGGAGGTGTCGATCGAGAACGACGCGATCCGCGTGCATCGCGTGGTCTGTGCGGTCGATTGCGGCGTCGCGGTCAACCCCGAAAGCATCGCTGCACAAATGGAGTCGGGGGTCGCCTTCGGCCTCAGCGCAGCCCTGCACAGCAAGCTCACGTTCAAGGATGGGCGGGTACAGCAGTCGAACTTTCACGACTTTAAGGTGCTGCGCCTGAACGAGATGCCGGTGGTGGAAACCCATATCCTGCCCAGCACCGACAAGATGGGCGGCATCGGCGAGACCGCGGTACCGCCGACGGCACCGGCGGTGGCCAACGCCGTGTTCACCCTGACCAACCAGCGCCTGCGCGAGCTACCGCTGCAAACGGCCAAGGCTTGAGGCGATGAATATGCGCAGTCTCCTGTCGCCGTCGTTACTGCTCTTGCTACTGCTCGCCGGCTGCGGCCCAGAGCAGCAGGGCAGTAAGCAGCAAGCCGCCCTCGCCGCCTTCGCCACGGTGCAGAAGGTTTTCCAGCACCCGCGTTGCCAGAACTGCCATATCCCGGGTGACTCGCCCTTGCAGTTCGAGACCGGCACAGCGCATGCGATGGGCGTTGTCCGCGGCGAGGACGGCAAAGGCGCGGCGGGTCTGCCCTGCGTCACCTGTCATGCCGAAGCCAACCCGCCTGCTAGCTACGGGCCACATGCGCCACCGGGGGCGCCGCACTGGGGCCTGCCGCCAGCCGCTCAGAAGATGGCCTGGATCGGTCTTCCGGCAAAAGAGCTCTGCGAAATCATCAAGGACAAGGAGCGCAATGGCGGTCGGGATTTTGCTGCACTGATCAAACATGTCAGCGAAGACAAACTGGTGCTCTGGGGCTGGAACCCAGGCGGTACGCGGGAACCGGTGCCGGTGGCACACACGGAGTTTGTCCGTCAGTTCAAGCTGTGGGCGGATGCCGGCGGGCCATGCCCGGCAGCGGGAGGCTGAGCTGTGTTTCACGGTGACTCAGATGCGCTAACTAGTTTCAGCTCACCGCCGCAAACCGCGCTGGCAATTTCTGCTGTTTGAACGCGTCGCTAATGAAGTCGATAAAGGCCCGGGTCTTGGCCGGTAGCAGCTTCTGGCTGGCAAAGTAGAGCGAGATCGGCCCGGCATCGCTGTACCAGTCCGGCAGCAAACGAACCAGTGCCCCACTCTCCAGATGCGGCAAGGCGTGGGGCATCGCGACCAAGGCGACGCCCAAGCCCATCAAGGCGCCGCGCACGAGGGCCTCCGGGTCGTTAACGACCATCCGCGGCTGCATTTCTACCGCCGCTTCAGCACCTTGGCTGCTGCGCATTACCTCTGAGCGCAACCGGCCACTCTGGGATGAGCGCATCAACAGACCGTCGTGCAGCGCCAGATCAGCCGGGTTTGTTGGCAGCGCCCGGCCCTGCACATAGGTCGGAGCCGCCACCGCCACCAGATGTGCCCGCGCCAACTCACGGGCCACCACACCCGGCGTCAGCTCGATACCGCCACCTATCGCGGCATCGAAACCTCCAGCGATCAGGTCTACCTGACGATTGTCGAGCTGCCAGTCCGGCACCACATCCGGGTAGCGTGCCATGAAAGCCGGCATTAACGGCAGGATGTAATCCAGACCGAAGGCCATTCTCACGCTGATTTTCAGCACGCCGGCCGGTTGGCCTGCGTTAGTGGTCAGGTCCGCTATGGCCGCCTGGATGCTGTCCAGCCCATTGCTGACGGTTTGCCGAAAACGCTCGCCGGCCTCGGTCAAGGTCAAGCGGCGAGTGCTGCGTTGGAACAGCCGCACGCCGAGGTTGGCCTCCAACTGAGCCACATTGCGACTGACCGCAGCAGGTGTCAGCGCGAGCCGCCGAGCAGCAGCGGAGAAGCTGCCGGCGGCGGTGAAGGCGCTCGGGCCGTGGAGCGGACGCATCTTAATCGACACCAACAACCCCATCGAAGCGCCGCTGTTCAAGGCCATCGACCTGGGCGGGCGGGCATCGAGCGAGGTGGTCGCAGACCTCGTGCCCGGTGCGCGCCTGGTGAAAGCGTTCAACCATCTGAACCCGGCCCTGATCGCAGGCGATCCACAGGCCGAAGGTGGACACCGGCTGCTGTTCTACTCCGGCAACGATCGGCAGGCGAAGGCCGTGGTCGCTCAGTTGATCGAACGGCTGGGTTTCTTCGGCATCGACCTCGGTTCGCTGGCCGAAGGCGGACGTCTGGCCCAGTTCCCCGGCGGGCCACTGCCTAGCCACAACTTGGTCAAGTTCGGCTGACAACAGTACGGAGAAATCCCCCGGCGCATCCTTCGACAGCTTGGATGCGCTTCATCCGGCCTTGCGCAACGTAAGGTTCAGCCGCTGGGCCC
>JBOICE010000029.1:0-11319 GCA_050739815.1 Pseudomonas sp.
GCTGCTACCTCGTTATCTGGCATCTGCCTGTTGGAGTGTGGGCTCAGGCCGGACCAGGGTGTGCAGAAGCTTCGCCAGCGGGAGAAGCCTCTGCACACCATGCTCATAGCGACCCACAGCGGCAGCGCGTCGACCTGCCGCTGTGGATTGCCGCAGGTGTTAGCCGCGCAGCGGGTTGCCGCGCTGGCCCGGCTTGCGGTTCGGCGCCATGCCGTGGGCGGCCAACGTCTCCTCCGCATCCTGGTACCAGGTGCCGATCTTGTAGATTTCGCGGGCCTCTTTACCGCTGGCAATTTCCCGACCCAGCTCCTTGGCCACGCGCACGGTCTGCTCGATCTGCTGCACCGAGGTCATGCGCTTGCCGTGTTGGTCGATGATGGTGTCTTCGGTTCCGACGCGCGGGTGCAGCCCCATGGCCATGGCCATGGTGTTGAACGGCAGGACGTTCTTGAACAGCGACTCGGCGGTGATGGTGCCGCCGTCCGGCGCACGATGGATGAAGTTGAAGAAGTTGAACGGGTTGGGGCCGTCGAAACCGCCGGCGATGCCGATCCAGGTCAGGTTCAGCGGGCCCTTGTAGATGCCCTTGCGCACCAGACGCTCGAGGGTTTCCAGGGCATGCATGCCGGTCAACTGGAAGTGTGGCTGGATGCCGGACGCCTGCAGGCGACGCAGGTGCTCCTCGACCCAACCCGGACCCGCCGGCACAAACATTTCGCGGTAGGCAGCAAAGGTGGCCGGATCGCCCAGTGAGGTACCCTCGATGTATTCGAAGGGGATCACTTCGGTGATGTTCATCTGTGTGGTGTTAATGGCGATCGTGACCTGATCCGGCTTCGGGTCCAGCTCGGCCAACATGTGCCGGGTGTCATCCGACAGCCACAGGGCCTCGGCACCCTCGCCTTCCGGAGCGAAGGAGATCGAGCCGCCGACCTGGATGATCATGTCCGGCACGGCTGCGCGCACGCCGGCGATCAGCTCGTTGAATTTGGACAGGCGCTTGGAGCCCTTGCCGTCCAGCTCGCGCACATGCAGGTGCAGCACGGTGGCACCGGCTTCGTAGCAGTCCACGGCCTTCTGGATCTGCTCTTCCATGGTCACCGCGATGTCTTCCGGGAAGTCGCTCGGATCCCACTCGGGAGCATAAGGAGCCACGGTGATGACCACTTTTTCCATGTTTTCCGGGTGCAGGGAATCGTCGAAGAATTGCATGAGGAGCCTCACTTAGGTCTTGTTAAAGGGGCCCGCTCCGGAACGGTAGAACCGGAACGGACCTAAAAGCATTTAGTAGGGTTTGTCGCCGACGATCCCCGCACGGTCCATCTTGCGATGGCACGCCGGGTAGTCCATCACTGCGTAGTGCTGGGTGCTGCGGTTGTCCCAGATCGCCACACTGTTGGGCTTCCAGCGCCAGCGCACCTGGAACTCGGGGATGTAGGCCTGGCTGATCAGGTAGCGCAGCAGCTCGCCGGCACCGGGGTTGGCGTCCTGGCCGAAGCGCACGTTGGCCGGCGTGTGGTAGTTGCTGAAGTGGGTGGTGAAGCCGTTGACGAAGAGGATCTTCTCGCCGGTTTCCGGATGGGTGCGCACCACCGGGTGCTCGGCATCCGGGAACTGGGCCTTGAGCGCCAGGCGTTTCTCGATCGGCATGGCCGCACCGAAGCTGGCCTCGATGCTGTGGCGGGCACGCAGGTCGGCGATCCTGGTCTTGACCTCGGCCGGCAGTTTTTCGTAGGCCAGCGCCATGTTGGCCCACATGGTGTCGCCGCCCACCGGCGGGCATTCCACGCAGCGCAGCACCGCTCCCATCGATGGCGCTTCGCGCCAGCTGGTATCGGAGTGCCAGGCGTTCTCGTAGCGGTCGATCGGGCTGTCCGGGTTTTTGTAGATCTGTACCAGCCCCGGATGCTCAGGATCGCTGCCCGCAACCGGGTGATCTTCCAACTCGCCGAAACGGCGGGCGAACGCCACATGCTCGGCGCGACTGAAGTTCTGATCGCGGAGGAACAGCACCCGGTGCTGGAGCAGCTGACAGCGCAGCTCGGCGAACAGACCGTCGTCGTGAATGGCATCGGCCAGGCTCACGCCGATCACCTCGGCGCCGATGCTGCAGGTCAGTTGTTCAACACGCATGATTGCTATCTCCTCAGAGAACGAAGATCGACGAACCGGTAGTCTTGCGCGACTCCAGATCACGGTGCGCTTGCGCGGCATCTTCCAGGGCGTAGTGCTGGTTGATCTCGATCTTGATCCGGCCGCTGCCGACGTGATCGAACAGCTCGCCGGCCAGTGCAGCCTTTTCCGCCGGATCGGCGATGTAGTCGGCCAGCGCCGGACGGGTCATGTACAGCGAGCCTTTCATCGCCAGCTGCACCGGATTGAAGGCCGGGATCGGCCCGGACGCGGTGCCGACGCAGACCATCAGGCCGCGACGCTTGAGCGAGTCCAGCGAAGCCTCGAAGGTGTCCTTGCCGACGCTGTCGAACACCACGTTGACGCCGACGCCGTCGGTCAGCTCACGCACGCGCTGGGCGACATTTTCATGGCTGTAATTGATCACGTGATCGCAGCCGTGGGCGCGGGCCACTTCGGCCTTGGCTTCGCTGGACACCGTACCGATCACGCTCAGGCCGAGCAGCTTGGCCCACTGCGAAACGATCAGACCGACCCCGCCAGCGGCGGCGTGCAACAGGATGCTGTCGCCGGCCTTGAAGTCGTAGATGCGCCGCATCAGGTAGGACGAGGTCAGGCCGCGCATGGTCATAGCCGCGGCCGTCTCGAAGGCGATGGTTTCCGGCAGCTTGATCAGCGGCGCGGCGTCGATCAGGCGCTCGGTGCTGTAGGCACCGAGGGTGTTGAGGAAGCCGGTGTAGGTGACGCGGTCGCCCGGCACCACATTGGTCACGCCCTCGCCCACCGCCTGGACCACGCCTGCGGCTTCAACGCCCATGCCGTTCGGCAGCGGGATCGAGTAAGTGCCGTTGCGGAAGTAGGTGTCGGCGTAGTTCAGGCCGACCGCGACGTGGCGAAGACGTACCTGGCCCGGGCCCGGGTCGCCGACTTCGACTTCCTCGTAGCGCAGCACCTCAGGCCCCCCAATTTCATAGAAACGTACGGCTTTGGCCATTTTGTTCTCCACTCTGCATGCTTGTTGCGCAACATCATTTGCGATGAGGGGAATTTAGGGCGTGTGCGAGGCGCATGCTTCGCATCACACGACAGCCGCTTTTCATCTCATGACAGCCGCATCAGCGTTAAGCCGTGCCGCGGCAGGCCAAGGTGGTAGCTTTTATGAGTACGGGCCGTTGACCACATGGAGGGGGCATCGCGCTGACGCCGTTAGCGGGCGAACCGAGAGCGCGACATCCCAAAAGGAGGAGCACCCGTACTTTGCCAAGGGTGAACTGCCCCTGCAGTTGTGAACGTCTTTTTCAGGGCTCACTAGAACTGCATACTTAGGGCATACCCTCGGCCTTTTCCTTACCAGGCCTATGGCCGCTCGCTCTGCTGTAGCCTGGCCATGTTGTGCTTGATGACATCCATCACCGCAGCGGTCATCACCGAGGTGGAGACGCCGAACATCAGGATTCCGTTGGCCGCCTCCAGCGGGCCGAGCAGGCGCCAGCGTGCGGACATGACAATATCGCCGTAGCCCAGGGTGGCGAAGTTCACCCCCGAGTGATACAGCGCGGTGGCGAAATCGCCGAACTCGTCGAGCAGCATGAACAGCGCAGCCCAGATGGCGATCTGCACGAAATTACCGAGCAACATCAGCAGCATCACCATCGACAACAACAGGATATCCAGCAATTGCGATGCGCTGCCTGGCTGGGGATGCCTGAATCGCACGTAGTTGCGCAGGCATACGGCCAGGAAAATGGCCTGCAGTAGCAGACAGAGCAACATCACAGGGAGACCGGTCAACAGATTGAGCAGCATGGATGACCTCTTCAACGGGCGCGTTGCCGCACACGGGGGCGTTGGTCGAGCAGGTGGACCATCAGACAGGCATATAGGGTGACGACGATGAACAGCCCCATGCGCACGGCGAAGGCGGTGTAGACATCCTTGCCGGCGGCGCTGTCCTGGACCGACTGGCCGAGCAGGATGATCAAGGTCGCCATGCTGTTCAGCCAGAAACCGGGGCTTTGCCGGGTCGGGCTCAGGACATACAGTTTGCGCGCCAGCAGCAAACCGAACAGCAGCATCCATAGGAAGAACATCCACAGATGTACAAGCAGGCTGAGCGCGCACCAGAGCAGGATCGCGAGCAGGCCACCGAGCAGGGTCGAACCGAGCAGCTCGCGAGCAGCATCGCGAACCGTGGTGGTGCAGCTTTGTTGGCCGAGACTGACTGACTTCATGATGACCGGCATGTAGCTGGACGGGTTGATCAGCACCAGCAGGAAGGCCGGTAGCACTATCAGAGCGGCGCGTAATGCCACCCAGCCTGCCTCCTCGGCAGACAGGACTGGAGCGGTCGGCAGCGCTTGCGCGCCGGGTGGCTCGGGAAACAACCAATGACTGAGGGTCATTACTATCACGGCCAGGAGAAGGCCCTTGACCAGGGCGCCGATGACCATGATGGCCAAGCCGAAATCGGCAGTGCCGGCCGCGGAGATCATGGTCAGCCCGATGACCAGGAACGTCGCGATCAGGTTGTTGCCCCCGCGCAGTCCATAACGAAAGGCCAGGAACAGGCACAGGCCGATCAGCAGCACACCGCTAAAAGGGTAATAGCGCAGGATGGGAATCAGCAGCAGGCCGCTGCCTGTGGTCAGCATCACCACCACCGTCAAACCTAGCCCAGCCTTGAGCGAGAGCGGGTGGTTGAGCGCCGCAAGGAGGAACAGGCCTAACAGCGGAGCGATAAAGGGGATCGGTAAGTTCAATCCGAAGCTGGCAGCAAGGCACAGCGCCGTGCCGCTGGCCAAGCGCAGCGCGCGCTGAACAGCGGGCTCGCGCTTAGTGCTCATGAGGACTGTCAGTAGGCATAGGAAAGCCAGCTCATCAGATGCAGGAACAGACGGCCGAGCGGATTGAGCGGATTGCCCTGACGGGGAAACGCCATGACTTCGGCCTGTCCACCTACACGGATACCTCGCAACGTAGTCAGCTCACCTGGGGAGAATTCGATGATCACCGGGAAACGCTGGGCCGGGCGTAGCCAGTCGCGATCGTTCGGTACACTCGGCAGGGTGCCAGGCGCAGTGCTCTCACCCGCGCTGACACCGTAGCCGACGCTACGCACACGGCCCTCGAATATCTCGCCAGGCAGGGCGTCCAGCACGATGGCAACCGGAGTGTCCGGCTCGACGTAACCCAGGTTGTTCTCGGTCATTTCCGCACTGACCCACACGTCGTGGATGGCGATCAGCGTCATGACCGGGCTTCCGGCAGCCGCAAACTGTCCGACATCGGTGCGTAGATCAGTGATCAGACCCGCCGAGCGTGCTCGTACCCGGGTATTGGCCAGGTCCAGTTCGGCTTTTGCCAGAGCGGTGGCGGCGCTACGCAGCAGGGCGTTCTCTTCCTCGCCGCCGCCCTGTTGTTCACGTGCGCGTTGAACTTCGGCCCGTGCTGCGGCGACCTGACTGATGGCCTGTTCGCGGTTGGCGCGAGACACTTCGAGCAGACGCACGGAAATGGTCCCGGGATCTTCGCGGTACAGGCCTTCAAGGCGCTGGTTATCCTGTCGAGTCTTGAGTTCGTTGGCCTGGGCGGCCCGCAAGGACGCCTGCGCCGAATCGATGCCGGCAGTGCTGGCTGCGATTTGTCGACGGGTCGACTCGAGGTCGGCACGCGCGCGGTCGACGGCGATCTGATACGACTGCTGATCCACCTCGAAGAGGACTTCGCCAGCCTTGACGTCCTGATTGTTGCGCACATGCACTCGGGTCACCCGGCCCGCCACTTCTGCGGCCACCGGAATCACAAAGGCCTGTACCCGTGCCTGCTGCGTATAGGGGGTGAAGCGGTCAGCCAACAGGTACCAGGCTAGGCTCAGGCCGATCAGCAGTGCTACCCACTTGGTGCCCTGCTTCACCGGGTCGGCGGCAGGTTCTGGCGCCTTGGGGGTGGGCTGCGAGGCTTCACTCATCGTCTCTTACCTTGTATTGAGCTGGAGAGGGGCTGGCTGCGGGAGCCTCGGGCTCATCCAGCAGGTCGCCCCAGTCAGTGCGTTGTTGCATCTGCTCGCGGGTGGCTTGATCAACTCTTGGCTGGGCGCTGTACCAACCACCTCCCAGGGCCTTGTACAGGGCAATCAGATTACTCACTGCATTGCTGCGGCTGATCAGGTAGTTATCCTGCTGATCGAGCAGCGCGCGCTGAGCATCGAGCACCCGCTGAAAATCCGAGTAGCCTTCTCGGTACTGGGCGCTGGCCAGGACCAACGAGCGCTTGGCGGCCAACGCCGCCTCGCGCAGGATGCGCTCGCGCTCCAGCGATTTGGTCAGGCCGCTGGCGGCATCATCGGCCTCGCGCGCGGCCTGGCGTACTTTGTCGCGGTAGACCTCGATCAACTGCTGCAAGCGGGCATCCTGCACGCGCACGTTGTTGCTGATTTGGCCGTGGTCGAACAGGTTCCAGCGCAGACTGGGGCCGCCGACCAGGTCCAGACTATCGGAGGTAGCGCCCAGTGAGCTGGCAGACCAGACGATGCTGCCCAGCAAGGTCAGCGACGGATAAAAGTCGGTTTCGGCCACGCCGATGAGCGCCGATTGGGCGGCGACATTGAGTTCGGCGGCGCGTACGTCCGGCCGGCGCAGCAGCAGGTTGGCCGGTACGTCCTGCAGCACGGCGCGGTCGGCCAGCGGGATCATCCCCTCTTTCTCGACAAGCTGCGGCAACGAGCCGGGCGGTCGACCGATCAGCACAGCCAGTGCATTACGGGTACGCAGTACCTGGTCTTCGAAGTCGGGGATGCTGCTCAGGGTGCCCAGATACTGGGTCTTGGCCTGCTGCAGGTCGAGCTCGGCATTCTGACCGCTGTTGAACAGTTTCTCGGTGATCTCATAGCTGCGCTTTTGCTGCCCGGCATTCTCGCGGGCGACGCGCAAACGCGCTTCAGTGGTGCGTAGCGCGAAATAGGTGTCTGCCACTTGGGCACGCAGCAGTACCAACACATCCTCATAATTGGCCTGGGCGGCGAAGAAACCGGCATCGGCCGACTCTATGGCACGGCTGAAGCGTCCCCAGAAGTCCAACTCCCAACCGATGTCAAAACCGGCGCTGTATTGCCAGAAATGGCTGTCCTGCGGGTTGCTCCCACCCGATTGGTTGCGGTGCAGATACAGACTGTCGGCGCTGGCCTGCTGCAGTTGCGGGTAGCGTCCGCTTTGGGCGATACCCAGTTGGGCGCGGGCTTCCATCACGCGCAGACCGGCAATCTTCAGGCTGGAGTTGTGAGCATCAGCTTCGGCAATCAGACGATCGAGGACCGGATCGGCGAAGACCTGCCACCACTGACGGATATCGGGTTGTGGACGCTGCAGACTGGCCTGTTCGAAAGCGGGGTTGTTCCAGTGTTCGATCCACGCTTCGCCCGGTGCCTGAAAGTCCGGTCCCAGGCGCACGCAGCCGCTGAGGCCAAGTGCCCCAATCAGGAGTAACCGGCCCGGGCGAAATGAAGGGGACATGGGCCGCGCCAGGTCGCGTCAGGTCTGCCGCTGGTCGTCTGGGCCACCATTTTGCTGCGGGTCCGTCACCCATTGCCAGAACAGCTGATAACCGACCGCAAGTATCACCGGGCCGATGAACAGGCCGATGATGCCGTTGGCGACCATGCCGCCCAAGGCACCGATCAGCACCACCGGCATCGGCACATCGACACCACGCCCCAACAGCAGTGGCTTGAGTACGTTATCGGCCAGGCCGGCAACGAAAACATAGACGGCGAATACGATGGTCGCTGTGCTGGCACCCTCGGTGGCGAAAACGAAGGCAATCACCGGAAGGGTAATCAGAGTGGCCGGTAACTGCATGATGCCGAGCAGCAGCACCGCCAGGGCGAGCAGACCTGCGCCGGGGATGCCCTTGAGTACGAAGCCGACGCCAATCAGCAGCATCTGGATGAAGGCGATGCCGACCACACCCAGAGCCACCGCACGGATGGTGGCGGTGCACAGTTCGGTGATTTTCGGCCCCTTGACCGGGCCGCTGATGCGCGCAGTGATCTGCAGCGCGCTGCGGCTACCGCTCTGACCATACGCCATGAAGATACCGGCGATGATCAGGGCGAAGATGAATATGAGGAACCCCATGCCGACACCGGCGAGCTTGCCCAACAGGGAGAGACTGACGCCTCTGATCTGCGGTATGAACTTCTGCGCCAGATCGGGCAGATCGGTGGCGGCTTGCAGCCAGAAGCCATACAGCGGCTTGCCCACCAGCGGCCAACCGGCTACCGAATCGGCCGGTGGAGGAATATGGATACTGCCACTCTTGACCATGGTCATGACACTATCCACCGAGTCGGCAATCGAGGTGCCCAACAGGTAGATCGGCACCATGAGGATACCGATGGCGATCAGCACGATCAGCGTCGCGGTGCGCCCCTCGTTGTTACCCAGCATGCCCTTGAGCCTGCCTTGCAATGGGTAGAGGGTGATCGCCAGGATCAGCGACCAAAGCATCAGATCGAGGAATGGGTGGAAGATCTGGAAGCAAAATATCACCAGAACGGCGATCAGCCCCGCGCGAATCAGTACATCGAGCAGGCCGCGGGAAAACGCCTTCTCGGAAGTGAGCGTGGGCACCATTGATTGCCTTCTTGCAGGTCGCTGCAAAAGTATGAGAACGGTGAACCCAGCATAGACACTCAATAGGCGGCGGAGGATAGTTTACGTTTCTGGCTGCTTGCCGCCCTTCACGGTAATCCCCCTTTTTTATGCTCACCAGAAGTAGAGGTCAATCATCGGCAGAATGCAGGCATACAAGCCCTACTGCGGGGGCAGCCCGACTATCTGCGCGTAGGCGATGGCGATCTGGATGGCCGCGACCGACAGCCCGGCCAGCAGACCGTGTCTGAACCATTCGCGGCGGTACTGCAAGAGGCTCGCTAGGCCTGGCAACCAGCGGGCGAGGGGCATGGGGCGAGGGAACGAGAGCGTTTACTCGAAATCCTTGATGTCGATCGGGTCTCCGGATTTGATCGCGAGCTTGTCGCGGATGTCCTCGAACATCTCGTTGTAGATCTTGTTGTTCGCGTGGATCTGGATCTGCTGATCCTTGGGTACGCCGTGTTTTTCAAACACCTTGGAGAGGTCGCGGGCGAAATTGAAGACCTCCTCCTTAGGTAAGAAGAACTCCTCATTCGTGTCCTTGCCCTGAATCTGGCCTTGCACGGTGAAGCGCACGCCCTTGCCTTTCGAGGGGGTCTGATCGACCTTGTATTCAATAGTCAGGTCATAGCTGTGGTCGCTCTTTTGCAGCGCTGTACGTTCTATGTGCAGATGACCGGGCAAAAACTTGGCCATGTGGTTACTCCTCAGTGAAGGTGAAAAAGGACGGGCCGCTCAGCCCGCCCTCTGATTCGACGGTAGCTGATGCCGGCCTTGGCCGTACCGAGTCGGGTAGACGAGGCGGCATAGCCGTCTCCTTGCCCCTTGCATTCAGAAGCGCTCGGCCACCATCTTGAAGGCATACGCCTTGGGCTTGTAAGCGCCAATCTTGCCGCGCTTGGGCAGCTTGATTTTTTCATCCTTGGTCAGGTCTTCGTAGGGGATCTGTTCGAGCAGGTGGCTGATGATATTGAGCCGCACCCGCCGCTTGTCTTCGGAGCGTGCCATGTACCAGGGCGCCCAGGACGAATCGGAGGCGGTGAACATTTCATCCCGCGCTTTGGTGTACGCGTCCCAGCGGCCGAACGACTTCAGGTCCATGGGCGACAATTTCCACAGCTTGCGCCCGTCGTGGCAGCGATCTTCCAGCCGGCGGCGCTGCGCCTGCGGGCTGACTTCCAGCCAGTACTTGATCAGGATGATGCCCGATTCCACCATCATCTTCTCGAACAGCGGCACCACCTTGAGGAAATTGACGGCCTGCTCCTCGGTGCAAAATCCCATCACCCGCTCGACGCCGGCGCGGTTGTACCAACTGCGGTCAAAGATGGTGATTTCACCGGCCGCAGGTAGATGGATCAGGTAGCGTTGTGCATACATCTGGGTCTTTTCGCGTTCGGTGGGGGCGGGCAGGGCCACCACGCGGAACACCCGCGGGCTGACCCGCTCGGTGATCGCCTTGATGGTCCCGCCCTTGCCGGCACCGTCGCGCCCTTCGAAGACGATGCAAACCTTCAACCCTTTGGCCACCACCCATTTCTGAAGCTTGACCAGCTCGACATGCAGGTGCAGCAGCTCCTTCTCGTAGGCTTTCCGGTCAAGTTGCTCGCTGTCGGACGGGGTTGCCGTTTTTTCGGGGGTTTTCGGGTTTTTGCTCATTGCTTTCCCTGTCTGCATTCACTTGTCTATCAAGTTAGCTAACGGTAAGCGTTCCCATCATACTTTGAGTGACTAAACGGGCGCCCACTTATAAAGACAGCTGTCAATCACCGGTCAATCACATCGACGGGAAAGCGGTGCGTTGCCCCCCAAGCCCCAGCCGTTCTAGCGCCTGCTCAAAAGTTGAGCAGAAGTAGTTGAACACCTGGGTCAGTTTTCGATCGGCAGAACAGCTTTTACTGGGTCAGTTTTCGGTCAGCGGCAACAGGGAAGGATACCGGCTATACCAAGATCCGCCCCTGGTAGCTCATGTACCAATTCAATTAGAGGCCCCTATACCGCGTTTCTGTTTCATCAAGCTGGTGATAGCTGGGGTGACTGGTCGCTCCGGCTATCACCAGCACTCACGCTCTGCGGCTAAATTATCCATTTTCGAGCATGGAAGAATCTGCTGTCCGCCCCTAGCGGCAGAGCCTGCGGGGTGGACGCTGAGCTGAATAGGCCGCACAATCAGCTCACCAAATGAGCCGAATATAGAAATTATTCGGCTCACAGAAAGAGCAGCACTCCATGCACGAACCCTTCTGGATCTGGCAGCAGCCCAATTGGCCGCACTTCAGCTGGCAAGCCGAACCGCTCGCCCCACTGTTGCGCGCCTGCACCCAGGCTCAGGGCCGCTTGCTCGGCATGCTCGGTGCTGTCGGTGGTGATACCGAAGTGCAGAGCAGCCTGGATGCCATGCTGCAGAACATCGTCACCTCATCAGCTATTGAAGGTGAGCAGCTGAATGTCGGCTCGGTGCGTTCCTCCCTGGCAAGGCGCTTGGGGATAAGCGAAGAAGGTCGCACCACGGCACGCTCCGAAGGCCTGGCGGATT
>JBOICE010000030.1:0-7799 GCA_050739815.1 Pseudomonas sp.
CTTTTTTGTTTGCTCTTCTGGTCGAAGGGCTTATTTGCGGTCTTGTAGTGGTGCGATATTGCGCTGCGGGTAGCCGGTGTAAAGCTGGCGCGGGCGGCCAATCTTGTATGGGCTGGAGAGCATTTCCTTCCAGTGCGAAATCCAGCCGACGGTACGCGCCAGGGCGAAAATCACGGTGAACATGCTGGTCGGAATGCCAATCGCTTTAAGGATGATGCCCGAATAGAAGTCGACGTTCGGGTACAGCGAGCGCTCGATGAAGTACGGGTCGGTCAGGGCGATCTCTTCCAGGCGCATGGCCAGTGCTAGCTGTGGATCGTTGGTGATGCCCAGCTCTTTCAGGACTTCATCGCAGGTTTGCTTCATCACGGTAGCGCGCGGATCGCGGTTCTTGTAGACGCGGTGACCGAAGCCCATCAGCTTGAACGGATCGTTCTTGTCCTTGGCTTTGGCGATGAATGTGTCGATGTTCGACACATCGCCGATTTCGTCGAGCATGCTTAACACGGCTTCGTTGGCGCCGCCGTGAGCCGGGCCCCAAAGTGCAGCAATACCAGCGGCGATACAGGCAAAGGGGTTGGCACCCGACGAGCCGGCCAAGCGCACGGTGGAGGTGGAAGCATTCTGTTCGTGGTCGGCGTGCAGGATGAAGATCCGATCCATCGCCTTGGCCAACACCGGGCTGATCGGTTTGATCTCGCAAGGGGTGTTGAACATCATATGCAGGAAGTTTTCTGCAAAGGACAGGTCGTTGCGCGGATACATCATCGGCTGACCCATGGAGTACTTGTACACCATGGCGGCCAAGGTCGGCATCTTGGCAATCAGGCGAATCGCGGAGATTTCGCGATGCTGCGGGTTCTTGATGTCCAGCGAGTCGTGGTAGAAGGCTGAAAGTGCACCCACTACGCCACACATAACCGCCATCGGGTGAGCGTCACGGCGGAAGCCGTTGAAGAAGCTTTTCAGCTGTTCATGGACCATGGTGTGGTTCTTGACGGTGCTGACGAACTTGGTCTTCTGCTCGATGGTCGGTAATTCGCCATTCAGGAGAAGGTAGCAAGTTTCCAGGTAGTCAGATTGCTCGGCGAGTTGTTCGATCGGATAGCCGCGGTGCAGAAGAATGCCGTTGTCACCATCGATATAGGTGATTTTCGACTCGCAAGAGGCGGTCGACATAAAGCCAGGATCAAAAGTGAAGTGGCCCGTGGCGGTTAAGCCCCGCACGTCTACTACATCGGGACCAACGGTGCCGGATAAAACGGGCAGCTCGACGGGGGCTGCGCCCTCGATGATCAACTGCGCTTTTTTGTCAGCCATGTGTGGCCTCCTATTTATGCTTGAAATCACCAGACTGCCCCCCACGCAGGGCCCGCAACACTATAGAGAGATAAATCCTAAAGTCAATTTGAGTGAACCCGTGCGGCAGAAGGGTTGCAGGGCAGTTTTTTTGCGAAATTCGGCGCTATTTACGCCTTTTATATAAGGTGCGCAATGCGCTCTTTGGGGGAGGCCTTTGCGTTGTCATTAGTAACCTAACTGTCTATACTCTGCGTCCGACCGCCAGGGGCTTTAGGGCCCGCATTCTGGAGGTTGTCACTCCCTGGGTGGTGGGTACCTGACCAGTGCACTTCCCGACAACTTTGCCCTGATTGTTAGGGGCCCTTCAGTGTGAAAAAAGCCGTGAATAGCCAAAGACCTGTAAACCTAGACTTAAGGACGATCAAACTCCCAGTCACTGCTTACACGTCCATCCTGCACCGGATTTCCGGCGTCATCCTCTTCCTGGGTCTCGGCGTGCTGCTGTTCGCACTCGACAAGTCCCTGGCGTCCGAGGAAGGCTTCGAGCAGGTGAAAGCGTGTCTGGCCAGCCCTCTGGCCAAATTTGTGATCTGGGGCCTGCTGTCCGCGTTGCTGTATCACTTGGTGGCCGGTGTGCGCCATCTGATCATGGACATGGGCATCGGTGAGACGCTGGAAGGCGGCAAACTGGGCTCGCAAATCGTTCTCGCCATTTCGGTGGTGCTGATCGTGCTGGCGGGAGTGTGGATATGGTAACCAACGTCACGAACTTTTCGCGTTCGGGCCTCTATGACTGGATGGCGCAGCGCGTTTCTGCGGTTGTTCTCGCGGCTTATTTCCTCTTCCTTATTGGATACCTCGTCGTTCACCCAGGCCTGGACTACAGCGTCTGGCATGGTCTGTTCTCGCAGAACTGGATGCGCATTTTCAGCCTACTGGCTCTGGTTGCCCTTGGCGTTCACGCCTGGGTTGGTATGTGGACAATCTCCACCGACTACCTGACCCCGATGGCGTTGGGCAAGTGGGCGACCAGTGTGCGTTTTCTGTTCCAGGCAGCGTGTGGCATTGCCATGTTCGCATTCTTCGTCTGGGGCGTGCAGATTCTTTGGGGTATCTGATTCATGGCTAACATTAGTACGCTTTCCTTCGATGCCATCATTGTTGGTGGCGGCGGTGCCGGCATGCGCGCCGCTCTGCAGTTGGCCCAGGGTGGTCATAAGACTGCCGTAGTGACTAAGGTCTTCCCGACCCGCTCCCACACCGTATCCGCTCAGGGTGGCATCACCTGCGCTATCGCTTCGGCCGACCCGAACGATGATTGGCGCTGGCACATGTACGACACCGTCAAGGGTTCCGACTATATCGGTGACCAGGACGCTATCGAATATATGTGCTCTGTCGGCCCGGAAGCCGTGTTTGAGCTGGAGCACATGGGTTTGCCATTCTCTCGTACCGAGCAGGGGCGCATTTATCAGCGTCCTTTCGGTGGTCAGTCGAAAGACTTCGGCAAGGGTGGTCAGGCCGCTCGTACCTGCGCTGCTGCGGATCGTACCGGTCACGCACTGCTGCATACCCTGTATCAGGCCAACCTGAAGAACAACACCGTATTCCTTAACGAGTGGTACGCAGTCGATCTGGTGAAGAACCAGGACGGCGTCATCGTTGGCATCATTGCTATCTGCATTGAAACCGGTGAAACCTCCTTCATCCGCTCCAAGGCTACCGTGCTGGCTACCGGCGGTGCAGGGCGTATCTACTCGTCGACTACCAATGCGCTGATCAACACCGGTGACGGCGTGGGCATGGCCCTGCGCGCTGGCGTGCCGGTGCAGGACATCGAGATGTGGCAGTTCCACCCGACCGGCATCGCCGGTGCAGGTGTACTGGTTACCGAAGGTTGTCGTGGTGAAGGCGGTTACCTGATCAACAAGCACGGTGAGCGTTTCATGGAGCGTTATGCTCCGAACGCCAAAGACCTGGCTGGCCGTGACGTGGTTGCGCGCTCCATGGTTAAAGAGATCATCGCCGGCAACGGTTGTGGTCCGGATGGCGATCACGTGATGTTGAAACTCGATCACCTGGGCGAGGAAGTACTGCACAGCCGCCTGCCAGGTATCTGTGAGCTGTCGAAGACTTTTGCCCACGTCGATCCGGTTATTGCTCCGGTGCCAGTGGTTCCGACCTGCCACTACATGATGGGCGGTGTGGCCACCAACATTCATGGTCAGGCGATCACCCAGGACGCTAACGGCAACGACACCATAATTCCAGGCCTGTTTGCCGTCGGTGAAGTGGCTTGCGTATCGGTTCACGGCGCTAACCGTTTGGGCGGTAACTCGCTGCTCGATCTGGTGGTGTTCGGCCGTGCGGCCGGTATCCACTTGGAAAAAACCCTGAAAGAGGGTGTCGAGTACCGTAACGCTAGCGATACGGATATCGATGTAGCCCTGAGCCGCCTGAACGGCTTGAACGAGCGCAAGGCTGGCGAAGACGTAGCTCCGCTGCGTAAAGAGCTGCAAAGCTGCATGCAGAACTACTTCGGTGTATTCCGTACTGGCGAATACATGCAGAAGGGCATCACCCAGTTGGCAGATCTGCGCGAGCGTATCGCCACAGTCAAAATCGCCGACAAGAGCCAAGCGTTCAACACTGCGCGTATCGAAGCGCTGGAACTGCAAAACCTTCTTGAAGTGGCTGAAGCTACAGCGATTGCTGCCGAGGTTCGTAAAGAGTCCCGTGGTGCGCACGCTCGTGAAGACTTCGAAGATCGGGATGACGAAAACTGGCTCTGCCACTCCCTGTATTTCCCAGGTGAGAAGCGCGTTGCCAAACGTGCCGTCAACTTCGCGCCGAAGACTGTGCCGGCGTTTGAACCCAAGATTCGTACTTACTAAGGGTGGCCGCTATGTCGCAAGCCAATCTGTTGCAAGTAAGCGTTTATCGCTACAACCCTGATCAAGATACCGCTCCGTTCATGCAGGACTTCCAAGTCAATACCGATGGTAAAGACATCATGGTCCTGGACGTTCTGGCACTGATCAAAGAGCAGGACGAAGGTTTCTCTTACCGTCGTTCCTGCCGTGAAGGCGTCTGTGGTTCAGACGGTATGAATATCAATGGCAAGAACGGTCTGGCTTGCATCACACCGCTGTCGGCAGTGGTGAAAGGCAACAAGCTGATCGTTCGCCCATTGCCGGGTCTTCCGGTCATTCGTGACCTGGTCGTCGATATGAGCATCTTCTACAAGCAGTACGAGAAGGTGAAGCCGTTCCTGCTCAACAACACACCGGCTCCGGCAATCGAACGTCTGCAGTCGCCTGAAGAGCGTGAGAAGCTGGATGGTTTGTACGAGTGCATTCTGTGCGCGTGCTGCTCGACGTCTTGCCCGTCCTTCTGGTGGAACCCGGACAAGTTCCTCGGTCCAGCTGCTCTGCTGCAAGCCTATCGTTTCCTGGCAGACAGCCGTGACACCCAGACTGAAGAGCGTTTGGCTGCCTTGGATGATCCGTTCAGCGTATTCCGCTGCCGCGGCATCATGAACTGCGTGAGCGTCTGCCCGAAAGGTCTTAATCCGACCAAGGCTATCGGTCACGTGCGGAACATGCTGTTGCAAAGCGGTATCTGATTCGCAACCTGCTTTACCGGTTAGACCTGCGGCGCTGGAGTTGATTTCGGCGCCGTAGTTTTAGATCGAGTCGCAGCTCACAAAGCCGCGGTTCTTATTTGGAAAATTTGACGACCAGCAGGGGCATCCGGGCTGGTGCCCGGACTATCTGCGGGATCCGAAGTGGCTTTACCGAAGTCGCTGCCATAGGACTTTATAAAGCCCATGCGGTTTCCACGCCGGTGGTGTCCCCTTACCGAGGGTGACCAAGCATGCAAGAAAGCGTGATGCAGCGCATGTGGGACAGTGCCCACCTATCCGGTGGTAACGCTGCCTATGTGGAAGAGCTCTACGAGCTCTACCTGCACGATCCCAACGCTGTGCCAGAAGAGTGGCGCACTTACTTCCAGAAGCTGCCCGCTGACGGCAACGTTGCGAACGACGTTTCCCATTCTACGGTCCGCGATCACTTCGTACTGCTGGCGAAAAACCAGCGTCGTGCTCAGCCGGTGTCCGCCGGTAGCGTGAGCAGTGAGCACGAGAAGAAGCAGGTTGAAGTCCTGCGACTGATTCAGGCTTATCGGATGCGTGGCCATCAGGCTGCTCAGCTCGATCCGCTGGGTCTGTGGCAGCGCCCGGCACCTGCTGATTTGGCGATCAATCATTACGGCCTGACCGATGCCGATCTCGACACGACCTTCCGCACCGGTGAGCTATACATCGGTAAAGAAGAGGCGACTCTACGCGAGATCTATGTGGCTTTGCAGCAGACATATTGCCGCACCATTGGCGCCGAATTCACCCATATCGTCGATTCCGAGCAACGTAAGTGGTTCCAGCAACGTCTGGAAAGCGTACGTGGTCGCCCGACTGTGTCGGCTGAGGTTCAAAGCCACCTGCTTGAGCGTCTGACCGCTGCCGAGGGTCTGGAAAAATACCTGGGCACCAAATACCCGGGCACCAAGCGCTTCGGCCTGGAAGGTGGCGAGAGCCTGATCCCGCTGCTGGATGAGTTGATCCAGCGCTCGGGTTCCTACGGCACCAAGGAAATCGTCATCGGCATGGCCCACCGTGGTCGTCTGAACGTCTTGGTCAACACCTTCGGCAAGAACCCGCGCGAGCTGTTCGACGAATTCGAAGGCAAGAAGAAGCTGGTCGAGCTGGGGTCCGGTGACGTCAAGTACCACCAGGGCTTCTCCTCCAACGTGATGACCGCTGGCGGCGAAGTTCACCTGGCGATGGCCTTCAACCCGTCCCACCTGGAGATCGTTTCGCCAGTGGTCGAGGGTTCCGTGCGCGCTCGTCAGGATCGTCGCAATGACACCGCCGGTGACAAGGTTCTGCCGGTTTCCTTGCACGGTGACGCGGCATTCGCCGGTCAGGGTGTGGTCATGGAAACCTTCCAGATGTCGCAAACCCGTGGCTTCAAGACGGGCGGCACCATCCACATCGTGATCAACAACCAGGTCGGTTTCACCATCAGCAACCCGGAAGACTCGCGTTCTACCGAGTACTGCACTGACGTCGCCAAGATGATCCAGGCGCCGATCCTGCACGTGAACGGCGACGATCCGGAAGCTGTACTGTTTGTCACCCAGTTGGCCATCGACTACCGCATGCAGTACAAGCGCGACGTGGTGATCGATCTGGTTTGCTACCGCCGTCGCGGCCACAACGAGGCCGACGAGCCGAATGGTACCCAGCCGCTGATGTACCAGCAGATCGCCAAGCAGCGTACCACCCGTGAGCTGTATGCCGATGTTCTGATCAAGTCCAGTAGTCTTGATACCGCTCGGGTGCAGGCGAAGATCGATGACTACCGCAATGCGCTGGATAACGGCTTGCATGTGGTGAAGAGCCTGGTCAAAGAGCCGAACAAAGAGCTGTTTGTCGATTGGCGTCCCTATTTGGGCCATGCCTGGACTGCTCGTCACGACACCCGTTTCGAGCTGAAAACCCTGCAAGAGCTGGCTGGCAAGCTGCTGGAAACGCCTGATGGCTTCGTGGTTCAGCGTCAGGTTTCCAAGATTCTCGAAGACCGCCAGAAGATGACTGCCGGCGCGCTGCCGATCAACTGGGGCTACGCCGAAACCATGGCGTACGCGACCCTGTTGTTCGAAGGCCATCCGGTGCGTCTCACCGGCCAGGACGTGGGGCGCGGTACCTTCTCGCACCGTCATGCGGTGTTGCACAACCAGAAGGATGCTGCCACCTACCTGCCGTTGCAGCACCTGTACGACGGCCAGCCGCGTTTCGATCTGTACGATTCGCTGTTGTCGGAAGAAGCGGTGCTGGCGTTTGAATATGGCTATTCCACTACCAAGCCAGATGCGCTGGTGATTTGGGAAGCTCAGTTCGGTGACTTCGCCAACGGTGCCCAGGTGGTCATCGACCAGTTCATCACCAGTGGCGAGCACAAGTGGGGCCGCCTCTGCGGGCTGACCATGTTGCTGCCGCACGGTTATGAAGGGCAGGGGCCTGAGCACTCCTCGGCGCGTCTGGAGCGTTACCTGCAACTGTGCGCTGAGCACAACATTCAGGTGTGCGTGCCGACTACCCCGGCGCAGGTCTACCACATGCTCCGTCGCCAGGTGATCCGCCCGCTGCGTAAGCCCTTGGTCGCATTGACTCCGAAGTCCTTGCTGCGCCACAAATTGGCCATCTCGACTCTGGAAGATCTGGCCGAAGGCTCGTTCCAAACCGTAATCCCGGAGATCGATGCAATCGATCCGAAGAAAGTGACCCGTTTGGTGCTGTGCAGCGGCAAGGTCTACTACGACTTGCTGGAAAAACGTCGTGCCGAAGGCCGCGAAGATATCGCCATCGTGCGTATCGAGCAGCTGTATCCGTTCCCTGAAGACGATCTGACCGAGGTTCTGGCTCCGTACAAGAA
>JBOICE010000031.1:0-3693 GCA_050739815.1 Pseudomonas sp.
GCGTGCTGGCCGGCATTGAGCAGCAAGGCGATGGCCATGTAGAAGCGCTGCAAGGTCTGCGCAATGGCACGCGATAGCAGGGTCAGCAACACAAAGTGGCGTGAGCTGGGCGCCGGTCGCACATACACATCGGCTTCAAAGCGCAGCAGCCCCTGTTCGAGGAAGGCTGCCAGCCACTGATCGACCACCGCATCCAGTTCGTCGAGGCTCCAGCGGATAAATAACTCGGACTGCAAGTAGGGGTAGAGCGCGCGGGTGTAGCGGAGGATCTGTTCGCGGCTCATCCGCGCGCTGCTCTGGAAGAAACTGGCGAGCAGCGCCGGCAGGGCAAAGATGTGCAGCACGTTGTTGCGGTAGTAGGTCATCAGTACCGCGTTCTGCTCGTCGAGGTAGAGGATCTTGCCGAGGGCATCCTTCTGTTCGGCGAGCAGCTGCATGCCCTGAACGTACTCGATCAGCGCCTGACCGTTGCCTTCCGGCAGGGTGGTGTGCGGTGAGTAAGGAACGCTGCGCAGCAGGGTCAGGTACAGGTCGAGCACGCGGGTCAAGGCGCGTTCATCCAGGGCTAGCTTGCTGGTCGAAAGCAAGGCCAGGGCCACCAGATTGACCGGGTTGATCGCGGCAGCTTCGTTCAGATGCTGGGCTACGCGCTCGGCGAGGCGGTTTGTGCTGGCGCTGAGCCAGGCCGGGCGGTACTGCGGGCCCAGTTCTTGTTCGCGCCAGCCGGGTTGATCCTGGTCGAGGAATTCGGCCAGCTTGATTGGCTCGCCAAAGTTGACCCAAACCTGGCCAAAACGCTGCTTGAGGGCGCCGATGACCTTGAAGATGTCGAAGATCGACTCTTTCTTCTTGTTCGCACCGCGTAGCTCGCCCAGGTAGGTGCGGCCTTCCAGTACGCGCTCGTAACCGATATAGACCGGCACGAAGACCACGGGCAGGCGGTTGGAGCGCAGGAAGCTGCGCAGGGTAATGGCCAGCATGCCGGTCTTGGGCTGCAACATGCGCCCGGTGCGTGAGCGCCCACCTTCGACGAAGTACTCGACCGGGAAGCCTTTGCTGAACAGGCAGTGCAGGTATTCGTTGAAGACTGCGGTGTAGAGCGGGTTGCCCTTGAAGGTGCGGCGCATGAAGAAGGCGCCACCACGCCGCAGCAGGCCGCCGATCAGCGGCATATTCAGGTTGATCCCGGCAGCGATGTGCGGCGGGGTCAAACCGTTGCGAAACAGCAGGTAAGACAGCAGCAAGTAGTCGATATGGCTGCGGTGGCAGGGTACATAGATCACCTCATGGCCTTGGGCGACGTCCTGCACGCCTTCGATGTGGTTGACCTTGATGCCGTCGTAGATCTTGTTCCAGAACCAGCTGAGGACCACTTCGAGGAAGCGGATCGCGGTATAGGCATAGTCCGAGGCGATCTCGTTGCCGTAGCGCAGGGCCTGGGCCTCGGCCTTCTCGACGGAAGTTTTCTCGCGTTCGACTTCCTCGCTGATGGCCTGGCGTACCAGCGGGCCGTGGATCAGGCCTTTGACCAGATTGCGTCGATGGGAAACGTCTGGGCCGATGACGGCGGCTTTCTGGTGGCGAAAGTGCACGCGCAGGAGGCGCTGGACCATGCGCAAGGTGCGCTCCTGGCCTTTGTCCTGCTCGATCAGTTCGCGCAGATGGATGGGCGCGGAGAATTGCACGCGAGTCTTGCGGCCGAGGATCAGGATGCTGACCAACCGACGCAGACGCCCGGTGACCGCCCAGCTGTCGGCGAACAGCAGCTTCCAGGGGCTGGTTTCACGATCCGGCGATTGCCCCCAAAACACGCTCACGGGGACGATCTGTGCATCTTCGACGGCCTGCTGGTTGATTGCATTAAGCAGGCGAACCAAGGTCGGCGAGGCGCCGCGTTTGTCCTGCCGCCCAAGCCAATCGGGCTCGGGGCTCAGGTACAAGAAGGCTGCCGGCTCTAGCAAGTCGCCGACCGCCACCGGCAGTACGGGTCGCGGCAGCCCGGCCTTGCGGCATTCGGTGTCGACGACGGCCAAGTCGCTGAGCGACGGTTGTTGCAGCACATACAGCACCGGCTTGCTGCGGTCGAGCTTCAAGGTGAAGGCCGACTGATTGATGGTTTCCGAGCGGACCCAGAGATAAAGAAGGCGACGCAGGGTGCTAAACACGAGGCGGCGGAGCGGGGAACGGGTCATACGGCGTCTGCTGATAATGTCGAAAACGAGCGTCTGCTCGGGGCGGCTAGTGTGCCGGATTCACTCCGCTGCGGCAAAAGCCTCTGCGGCTGGATTGACTGCGCGTCGGCCCGGATTCGCTGCTACTTAGGGGCGAACGGAAACTATCATCTAAGTCTGACGTCTACGCCTGAAGAGCCAGTGTAGTGGGCTTGCGTGTGCGATCCACGGTGTTGGAGGAGGTTGCTATGAACAGGTTTTCATCGATATGCCTGTGCGTTGCCTTATCGGGGGGCTACGCCCAGGTGCAGGCCGAAACGGTGGTGCCCCTGAATGCCCAGAGCTCCCAGCAGATTCAGCAGGACATCAACGACTGCCGCACTGCGGCCACGGGCTCAACCAGCAGCACGACGAGCACGACCCATGCGGGCGGGCGGTTGCGTGGTGCAGCGGTGGGTGCCGCCGCGGGAGCGGTGGGGGCCGAGGTTCGCAGCCAGCAGCACGATGAGCTGTCCGACCGGGTCGACGACGACGTAAAACAGGACTACCGGCAGAATCGGGCCAAGGAGACCGCTGCGGCCGGCGCGGTAGTCGGTGGCATGCACCAGCGGCAGGAGCGTCGGCAGGATCGCCGGGCAGATTCGGCCACTGCCGGTCAGGTCGACTCGGCGGCTTACACCAGTTGCCTGCAGGGGCGAGGTTACCAGGTCACGCCCTGACCTCAGGGTCGAGCGGTCATGTGCGGCAACACTCTGCTAAGCACCGGGGTGGCGGGCTGTCTTGCAATAGCGCCGAGGGCTTCATATAGTCCGGCGGCATTTTGGCAGCCTGTCTCCGCTGGGTTATCCGGATGTCGAGATGGGTCCTTATGGGCCCCGTGGTCAGGACGGTTGGGCCCTTACCGAAAATGGTGAGAGACCATGATCGAGATAAAAAATCTAACTAAGCGATTCGCCCAGCGCACCGCGGCGGGCAAACTGGCGGTGGACGACCTGTCCTTCCGCGTTCAAGAGGGGGAGGTGTTGGGTTTTCTCGGCCCGAACGGCGCCGGTAAGTCCACCACCATGAAGATGCTCACCGGTTTTCTAACGCCGACGTCCGGCACGGCCAGCATCCTCGGTTTCGATATCCAGACGCAGACACTCAAAGCCCAGCGGCAGATCGGCTATTTGCCGGAAGGCGCGCCGTGTTATGGCGATATGACGGTTAAAGGCTTTCTCGAATTCATCGCCGAGGTGCGTGGCTTCAGGGGCGCGGCGAAGCAGCAGAAAGTCGCCACCGCAGTGACCCAGGTCGAGTTGGAGACGGTGCTCAATCAGTCCATCGACACGCTGTCCAAGGGCTTCAAGCGTCGCGTCGGCCTGGCCCAGGCGATTCTGCATGACCCGAAAGTACTGATTCTCGATGAGCCCACCGATGGCCTCGACCCGAACCAGAAGCATCAAGTGCGCGGGCTGATCCGCAACCTCGCGAAAGACAAGATCGTGATCATTTCGACCCACATCCTCGAGGAAGTGACGGC
>JBOICE010000032.1:0-13551 GCA_050739815.1 Pseudomonas sp.
CAACCAGCAGCATCCGACTCGACAAGCGTGACCTGATCCTCGCCAAAGGCGCCCAGGTGATGACCCGCCGTGGTTATCACGGCACCGGTGTGCAGGAAATCGTGCAGGCTGCCGGGATTCCCAAGGGCTCCTTCTATCACTACTTCGCCAGCAAGGAAGATTTCGCCTTGCAAGCCCTGGAGTACCTCTACGCGCCGCGTCTGGTGCGTTATGCCGAGGCCTTGGGCAACCCGCTGCTGAGCCCGCGCGAGCGCATCGTCGGTTATTACCGCGAGCTGATGGCGCACTTTGCCCGGCAGGAAAAGCCCGAGTACCACTGCTTTATCGGCAGCCTGAGTTTCGAGATGGCCGAGCTCTGCCAGCCCATCGGCACCCAGGTGGAAAGCATCCTGCAACGCTCGGTGGAGATCCTTGCGCAGTGCCTGACGGCAGCTCGCGAAGCTGGTGAACTGCCGGCGGAAACTGACTGTGCGGCATTGGCCGAATTTATCGGCAATGCCTGGGAAGGTGCGCTGATGCGCATGAAAGTCGGCGCCAGTGCGGCGCCTCTCAACGTATTTCTGAACCAGCTGGAGCGTCTGTTGACGCCGCGCTGATGCTGAACCGAACCGCTCAATTTTTTTACCTGGCGCCGAGACGACCGGTCGCCTGTCACTCGTTCCTTGTTAGGAGAATTACATGACCGCTCTCGTAAAAGCCCTGTTCGAACCCTTCCGCCTTGGCGCTCTGGAGTTGCCGACCCGCGTGGTCATGGCACCGATGACGCGCTCTTTCTCGCCGGGTGGCGTGCCGAACTCCAAGGTGATCGAGTACTACCGCCGTCGCGCTGCCGCCGGCGTTGGCCTGATCATCACCGAGGGCACCACGGTCGGCCACAAAGCCTCCAACGGTTATCCGAACGTGCCGCGTTTCTACGGTGAAGATGCGCTCGCCGGCTGGAAGAAAGTGGTCGATGCGGTACACGCCGAAGGCGGCAAGATCGTTCCACAGCTGTGGCATGTCGGTAGTGTGCGCCGCTTGGGCGTTGAGCCGGACGTTAGCGTCCCTGGTTATGGCCCGAGCGAGAAGCTCAAGGACGGCGTCGAGGTCGTGCACGGCATGACTCAGCAAGACATTGCCGAGGTGATTGCGGCCTTCGCCCAGGCGGCCAAGGACGCCCAAGCGATCGGCATGGACGGCGTGGAAATCCACGGTGCCCACGGTTATCTGGTCGACCAGTTCTTCTGGGAAGGCAGCAACCAACGCACCGACGAATACGGCGGCAGCCTGGCGAACCGCTCGCGTTTCGCCATCGAACTGATCCAGGCCGTGCGTGCTGCGGTCGGGCCTGACTTTCCGATCATCTTCCGTTTCTCGCAGTGGAAGCAGCAGGACTACAGCGCGCGCCTGGTGTTGACGCCAGAAGCCCTCGGCGAATTCCTCCAGCCGCTCGCGGATGCCGGCGTGGATATCTTCCATTGCTCGACCCGCCGCTTCTGGGAGCCGGAGTTCGATGGCTCCGAGCTGAACCTGGCGGGCTGGACGCGCCAGCTGACCGGCAAGCCGACCATCACCGTCGGTAGCGTCGGTCTGGACGGCGAGTTCCTGCAGTTCATGGTCAACACCGACAAGGTCGCGCAGCCGGCGAAACTGGAAGGTCTGCTGGAGCGCTTGAACAAGCAGGAGTTCGATCTGGTGGCGGTCGGCCGCGCTTTGCTGGTCGACCCGGATTGGGCGGTGAAAGTCCGCGATGGTCGCGAAGAGGACATCCTGCCCTTCAGCCGCGAAGCGCTGATGAGTTTGGTCTGAATTAGTCGCTTTTCCCCGGGGCGCTGTTTAGTCAGCGCGCCACTCCTCAAGCCCCGGCACGTCGGGGCTTTTTTTCGCCTGGCGCCGCGTCACTAGTGCAGCTCAGATGTCAGCGCTTCGCCGTGGCGGTGAGCGGCGCGCAAGTACTCTTCAAAATGCTGGACTATGGCTCCCCAGCCCTGCCGGCCGGCATGTTGGCGGGCGTTCAGGCGCACGCGGCGCAGGGTCTCGGTGTCCTCCAGTAGCCAGCTGGCGCTATCGATAAAGGCCGCCTCATCACCCGGCATGGCCAGCGCGCCGTTATGCCCATGGCGGATATGTTGGGCCGCTGCGGCCTGGTCGAACGCCACCACTGCAAGCCCGGAGGCGAGCGCTTCGAGCAGCACATTGCCGAAGGTTTCGGAGAGGCTGGGAAACAGGAACAGATCGCCGGAAGCGTAATGCGCGGCCAGTTCCTCGCCGCGTTGTACGCCGCAAAACAAGGCCTCCGGCCGCTCCTGTTGCAGCGCTGCGCGTTGCGGGCCGTCACCGACCAGAATCAGCTTCAGGCGATGCTGCGGGTGGGCGGCTTGCAATGCGCTAAAGCTGCGGCTGAGCAGGCTCAGGTTCTTTTCCACCGCCAGTCTACCGACATGCAGCACCGCCAGGTCGTTGTCCCCAAGGCCCCAACTCGTGCGCAGCTCGGTCGAGCGTTTGGCTGGGTGGAACAGCTTCCCGTCGACGCCGCGCGCCAACAGTTGCACCCGCTCGAAGCTGCGCCGCTGCAACTCAAGACGCTGGCTGGCACTTGGCACCAGGGTTAGCTGCGAGCGGTTGTGGAACCAGCGCAGGTAATTGGTCAGCGCACGCGTCAGCAGGCCGAGGCCGTAGTGCTCGCTGTATTGTTGAAAGTTGGTGTGAAACCCGCTGACTACCGGAATCCCCAAACGCCGCGCGGCCCGTAGCGCGGACAGCCCCAGTGGGCCTTCGGTGGCGATATACAGCACATCCGGGCGCTGGCGTTGCCAGCGCCGTAGCAGTTTGTGCATGGAGGCCTGGCCCCACTGCAAGCCGGGGTAGCCGGGCAGCGGCCAGCCACGGGTCAGCAGCAGTTCGTCATCGCCTTTCTGGCCTTGGTCGGCTGCCTGTCGTGGGCGCACCAGCTGTAGGCGATGGCCGCGCTCACGCAGGCCCGCATACAGTCGGCCGAGAGTATTGGCCACACCGTTGATTTCCGGCGGGAAGGTCTCACTGATCAGTGCGATATGCAGGGGAGGGGCAGTCATGGCGCCAGTCTCGGCTGGCGCCATGTAGCCCGTGTGACGTTAGCGTTGCGCTGGTGTGACAGCGCTATCGCCGCGTTCGCGTACCCAGAACAAGGTGGCGCCGGCCACGGCGGCGGGCATCATCAGCACGTTGACCCCCGGAATCAACAGCGCCAGGTACACCGAGCCACCGAAGCCGAGGCTTTGCCAGCGCTTCTCGCGCAGCCAGGCGAGCATCTCGTTCCAACCGAGTTTGTGGTTGTCCGCCGGGTAGTCGATGTATTGCACGCACATCATCCACACGCCAAACAACATCCACAGTGGTGCCGCCAGCAGGTTGAGCACCGGGATGAACGACAGGATCAGCAGGCCGAGGGCGCGTGGTAGGAAGTAGCCAAGTTTGCGCAGCTCACGGCCAAAAGTGCGCGGCACCATGGCGATCAACTCGCTCCAGCGAAACGCCGGGAAGTTGTCCTCGCCACGCAGCACCACTTCGACTTTTTCCGCGAGGAAGCCATTGAAAGGTGCGGCAATGACGTTGGCCAGCATGGTGAAGGTGAAAAACACCATCAGCAATACCAGCACAAAGAACAGCGGCCACAGCAAATAGCTTAGAAAGCTAAGCCATTCCGGCAGGTCGGGCATGAACGCAGTGATCCAGATGTCGAACTGCTGCACGGCAAAGCCGATCAGGGCGACGAAGAGGATCAGGTTGATCGCCAGCGGCAACAGCACGAACAGCCGTAAGCCTGGGCTCAGCACCAGCTTCAGGCCTTCTCGCAGGTATTGCGGGCCAGACAGCACAGGGGCGGGCATGGGGTTCTCCCGAGAGTTGAAAGTTGAAGTCGCGCCGACCTTACCGGCTTTGGGTTTAGGGGGAAAGCCTGGGCAACAGGTAGAAATGATTAGGCTGGCGCGAATGTTTGGCCTGAATCCGCGGCGGGTGTCAGTTGGCAGCGGGGGTTTGTTGCTAGTGAAAACGCATGAGCGACAGGGGGTCGAAGCGGGCGCAGGTGATCGGCAAGCTCAGTGCGATGAGGGGCGAATGGCCGGCGCAGGCGCTGGCATAGGGGCGTCCCGATCCGGGTGATGTGGCCGAAGCAGCCAGGGGCGGGGCGTCCAGGCGACATAGGGATTACCTATCGAGTGAATTAGTAATCGGAACTTCCTCAATTGACGGTGCCTGCGTAGCCTTGCCGTCAATTCTTCCACTCGCCCTGAAATTTAAAGCTAAAGGAGTTTTTCCATGAGCGTATTGGTCAACAAACAAGCCCCGGACTTCACCTCTGCTGCGGTATTGGGTGACGGTTCCATCGTTGAGAATTTCCAGCTTTCCGCTCTACGCGGCAACTATGTCGTGCTGTTCTTCTGGCCCTTGGACTTCACCTTCGTCTGCCCGTCGGAAATCATCGCGCACAACAATCGCATGGATAAATTCCGCGAATTGGGTGTGGAAGTGGTCGGCGTGTCGATCGACTCGCAGTTCACCCACCACGCCTGGCGCAGCACCCCGGTCGAGAAGGGCGGCATCGGCGAAGTCGAATTCACCATGGTGGCCGACGTTAAGCACGAAATCACTCGCGCCTACGGCATCGAGCACGAAGACGGTGTGGCGCTGCGTGCCACCTTCCTGATCGACCAGAGCGGTGTGGTACAGCACCAAGTAGTCAACAACCTGCCGCTGGGCCGTGAAGTTGACGAAGTGCTGCGTTTGGTCGAAGCCCTGCAGTTCACCGAAGAGCACGGCGAAGTCTGCCCCGCCGGCTGGCGTAAAGGCCAGAAAGGCATGAAAGCCGATGCGGCTGGCGTGGCTTCCTACCTGGCGGAAAACGCCGCTGCCCTGTAATTTCGCAGCCCGCTGGAACGCTTGATCTGTAACGACATTGTCCATCCGCGGTGGATGGGCAGTGCCGGCTGAAGGAGTTCTTCGGCCGGCAGCCGTCGGGCTAGGGCCCGAGGGCCACATTCTCTGCGTTTTGCAGACCTTTTAGCGGGACCACCCTTATCTACGAGCCTTCCCCCTAGTGCTTCGGTGGTCCCTTTTTATTTCCGACTTGCCGTCGGGAGGAGTCAGTTATGTCTGAAGTTCGTCACTCACGAGTGATCATCCTCGGCTCCGGCCCTGCCGGTTACTCGGCAGCGGTCTATGCCGCTCGCGCCAACCTCAAGCCGCTGCTGATTACCGGTATGCAGGCCGGTGGTCAGTTGACCACCACCACCGAAGTCGACAACTGGCCGGGTGACGTCCACGGCCTGACTGGCCCGGCGTTGATGCAGCGGATGCAAGAGCACGCGGAACGCTTCGAAACCGAGATCGTGTTCGACCACATCAATGCAGTGGATCTGGCCGGCAAGACGTTTACCCTGACGGGCGACAGCGCGACTTACACCTGCGATGCGCTGATCATTGCCACCGGTGCCAGCGCTCGTTATTTGGGCCTGCCGTCGGAAGAAGCCTTTATGGGCAAGGGCGTATCCGCTTGCGCGACCTGTGACGGGTTTTTCTATCGCAACCGCGAAGTAGCGGTAGTCGGGGGCGGTAACACTGCCGTGGAAGAAGCGCTGTACCTGGCCAATATCGCCAGCAAAGTCACTCTGGTGCATCGCCGTGAGACCTTCCGGGCCGAGAAGATTCTGATCGACAAGCTGCACGCTCGTGTCGCCGAAGGCAAGATCGTGCTCAAGCTGAACGCTGCGGTGGACGAGGTGCTCGGCGACAACCTGGGCGTTACCGGTGTGCGTCTGAAAAACAACGACGGCAGCGGCGATGAGCTCAAAGTCGACGGTTTGTTCGTTGCTATCGGCCACACGCCGAACACCTCGCTGTTCGAGGGTCAGTTGGCGCTGAAAGACGGTTATCTGGTGGTCAATGGCGGCCGTGATGGCAACGCTACCGCAACCAGCCTGCCAGGCGTGTTTGCCGCTGGTGATGTGGCCGATCACATCTACCGTCAAGCCATTACCTCCGCTGGCGCCGGTTGCATGGCCGCGCTGGATGTGGAGCGTTACCTCGACGCGCAATAAGCGCCGTGGTAATAAAAAGCCCCGCCAAGTGCGGGGCTTTTGCTTTTGGGGCAGGGCTTATACCCAGGTGTTCAATGCCGGCGTCCGTGAATTGATGCGCAGGTACTGATCGCTGGCTTTCAGCAGTAGCGCATCACTATCGACGGTCAGCTCGCGGGGTTTTTTACCTTCCGACTCGCAGCGGTAAAGCGTTTGCCCGGCCTGTTGGCGCAAACATAGGTAGCGCTGGGTGCATGCCTCGATCTTGAGGGTCAGCATATCGATATAGGCCACTTGTACCTGATCACTCTGCCCGGTTTCCAAGGCGCAGCGTTGCAAGGCCGGCGTATGGGTGAAGGGCGAGGCTGAGAGCATCACGTGCTGGCAGTCGAGCAGGTCGTGGCGTGGTTCGCCGTTCTGATACCAGCGGCCACGAATATCGCGATCCAGGGTCAGGCTTTTCTGCCCGAAGTTATCGACTTTCAGCCACAGGTGGCGAAACCGCCAGCGCGGGTCGCAGTTCAATACGTAGGTGGCTGCAAGGCTGTGACCGCGCACGCTCTGCATCAGATGGCTGCTGGCGTGTATGCCGCTGTCATCCTGTTTCAGGCGGAGGTTTTCCACTCCAGGGTTGATCCAGGGTTTCCATACCAAGGTCTGCTGCATCCAAGCGACTCCAAGCCAGGTAAGGGGAGGGAACAGCAGAGGGACGGCGCGGCAGCGTGCGGAACACCGTCCTTGGTGTTCTTCAGGGCTGCAGGATAGGTGGATTTCTAGGAAGTGTCTGTCAGCCTGTGCCGACAGTTGCGCGGTTATTTGCCTATGGCTGCGTGGCTCGTGGGCGGATTCGCAGCGTTCGGCTTAGCCCTTGCGTTTGAGTGGCGGCTGGGTAAAGCGCACACCACCGAGGCCGGTTTCCATCAGCGCGCGGATATTGCCGTGGTCACTGCCGGTCGGGTTGGCCAGCACGCTACGGTAGTGTTCGCCGAAGGCCTGGAGGGTTTCTTCCAGGCTCAAACCCTCCAACAGCGCCAAGCCGAGGGTTTTGCAGGAGCCTTCATTTTGTCCCTGGGCATTTTCAAGCGTGCCGTTGACGAAGGCGCTGGGCTGATAGTCGTAGTGCTCGGCGATAAAGGTCAGGGTGGCGGCGAATAGATGCTGCTCGCTGTGCAGGCTGGCGCGAAAATCGATGAGTGCGCTCATGGCTTGTGGCCCTTATCGAAAGTCGCTTGTTGTTCGCTGCTCGCTTCCTTCTGGTATTTGCTCTTCCACTCGTTGTAAGGCATGCCGTAGATCTCTTCACGGGCCTGCTCGGCCGTGACGGCCAAGCCAATGTCGTCGGCCGCGGCCTTGTACCATTTGGACAGGCAGTTGCGGCAGAAGCCGGCGAGGTTCATCAGCTCGATGTTCTGCACATCCGGGCGCGAACGCAGGTGTTGCACCAATTGGCGGAAGGCGGCGGCTTCGAGTTCGAGGTGTTCTTGCTCGGTCATGGCAGAGTTCTCCGAGGGTGTGCGGGTGACAGATGGGCGCGATGATAGAAGCGCTGATCCGATGCAGCAATGCCCGACGGCGGCAAGCTGTCGGACGGTAAGCAGGCTGATTCAGCGATGCCCGGCGAGGGTGATGGACACCGACTCGGCAAAGCGCAGGGCGTGCGGTTTGTCCACTTCCACTTCGGCGTAACGCACGCTCGGGTGAGTCATCACCAGGTCGAGGATTTCCTGGGTCAGGCGTTCGAGCAGGGCGAAGCGATTGCCTTCGACGTGCTGGATGATCGCCTTGGTAATGGTGCGGTAGTTCAGTGCATGCTCGATATCGTTGACCTGCACGGCGTCGACCGCCGGGTAGAGAATAGTCAGATTGATCAGCACATCCTGCTTGTTGTTGATCTCTTCCTCTTTGATCCCGATGAAGGTGCGTAGACGCAGGTCTTTGACCCGAATCCGTGCCATTCCAGGCTCCAGTCTCGGCATAGCTATTTACTCCGTCCAATCAGTTTCAGGAATTCGTGGCGGGTGTTGTATGACTCCCTGAATGCCCCGAGCATCACCGAGGTGTCCATCGTCGAGTTCTGTTTCTCCACCCCGCGCATCATCATGCACATGTGTTGGGCCTCAATCACCACGGCTACCCCAGCGGCGCGGGTGACTTCCTGGATCGCTTCGGCGATTTGTCGGGTCAGGCTCTCCTGAATTTGCAGGCGGCGGGCGTACATATCGACGATTCGTGCGACCTTCGACAGTCCCAGGACCTTGCCGGTCGGGATATAGGCAACGTGGGCCTTGCCGATGAAGGGCAGCAGGTGGTGCTCGCACAGCGAATACAGTTCGACGTCCTTGACGATGACCATCTCGTCATTGTCCGAGGCGAACAGCGCGCCATTGACGATTTCCTCCAGGTTCTGCGCATAGCCGTGACACAGGTAATGCATGGCCTTGGCCGCGCGCTGCGGAGTGTCCAGCAGGCCTTCACGCTCGGGGTTCTCACCGAGGCCGAGGAGTATCTCTCGATAGTGGTGAGGCAGCTGTGGCTTCATCTCGGGATTCTCGCGGCGAACCTCATTTGAGGTGGCGGCCGCCATTGACGGTCAAGGTGGTTCCGGTCACGTACGGATTGTCGAGTAGATAGCGCAGGCTCTGATAGATCACCTCGGGCCCAGGCTCAATACCCAGCGCGGATTTACCCAGGGTCTTGGTGCGATAAGCCTCGTCGTCGTGCTCGTTGAACATAATCAGCGCAGGAGCAATGCCATTGACCTTGATGCGTGGTGCGAATTTGGCGGCGAAGGACAGCGTCAGGCTGTCCAGTCCGGCCTTGCTGGCGCAGTAACCCAGGTGGTTGGCGCTGCCTTTACGCGCCACATCATCGCTGATGTGGACGATATCGGCCGGACTCGAACGCTCGAGTAATTCGGCGCACTGCAGGTTGATCAGGTAGGGCGCGAGCATATGCACGCTGAACATCTGCTGGAAGGCGAGGGCTTCGTTGCCCGGCGTTTCCGTCAGCCACTGCGAGGCGTTATGCACAATCGCGCGCAGGCTCTGGGTGTGGCTCTTGAGCGTGCCGACAAAGGCCAGGATGCCGGCCTCGGTGGAAAAATCCGCTGGCAGCGTCAACGCCCCGCGTTCGCGCAATTGCGTCAAGCTCGCGCGCTCACTGCGATAGGTGATGATAACCGGATAGCCATCGTCCAGCAGGCGTTCGGCGCAGTGCTGGCCGATCCGCTGGCTGGCGCCAGTAATCAGAATGGGGGCGGAAACGCTCATGCGCGACTCATCGGGTAGAAAGTAGACGCCAGCCCACCAGTCGGGACGGCCGATAGGGTAACGTTACCGCAGTCCGCCCCTTCGCACAAAAAGCCGCGTCTAGTGCGCCGAAGGCAGGCCGGCCGAAGGCGCACGCTGAGTTTTGCGCTGGTGCAGCCAGGGATCAAGCCAGTGCGTCGCGAGCGGGATAAACCAGTAAGTCATCAGCGGCGTCAGGGCCAGTGTGCTGATGAAGATGCGCAGGGCCAGTGGCAGGTCGCTGAGCCAGCCGCCAAATGCCAGGTTGAAGCCCAGCGACACCGGGAAGAAGGCTAGCCAGATCGCTACGCTTTGCTTCCAGCGCGGAGCTCGGCGGCCGGCGGCGCCGAACCAGGCGTCGATACCTTGCACGCGCTGTTCATGGGGCTGGGCGAATAAACCTTGCCCGCGCATCAACCAGGCGCGCCGCGAAGCGGAATGCTCCCAACTGGCGAGGGTGGCCTCATCGGCGAAGCGGAAGACGATCTGGAATTCGTCATCGTCGACTGGTGGGGCGAGCACGCCGGAGCCGAGATAGCCAGGGAAGTCGGTCGCCAGTTGCTCGCCGTCGCGCAGCCAGCGCATGAAGTCGTCGTAGCGCTCGCGCGAAACGCGACGAGCCACCATCAGGGTGACGGGGGAAGCAGACATTGTGTATCTCCTCGGGCCTTGCGCGTGCTCGGGTAGGGCACGCGCAGTACAGCGCCCCAGGGTGGTGGGGCAGCTATGAATAGGCGCGGATTATTCCGATTTTTACAAAATACGCCAGTGGGGCGGGCGATCAGGCGCTGCGGGAGATGGGGTTGAGAAGGCGATGCTGCTGGAAGATGAACTGCCGTAGACGTTCGCTATGCAGGGTTTTACGCAGAGTCAGACGGTAAGCGACCAAGCGTTGTTCGGTTGTGCGCGCCAATATGCCGCGCAGCTCGATAGGCGCTTGCCCCGGCAGCGGTAACCAGAGGGTAAAGCGCTTGGGCTGCGGGGTCTGATCGCGTACTTCGATCAACATTCCGCTGAGCGATATGGAGTGCAGCCACAGCCCGCTTTGCGCGCCGTTTTCGTCGAGTAAACCTATAGGTTCTGCCAAGGGTAGGCGCCAAGGACGGTCAGCCGAGCCTGGTTCGACGATATTGGGGGTGCCTAACTGCAGGTGCATCGAGTGGAACTCGTCTTCCACCAGCTGTAACGGAAAGGTGATCCGTTCGCCATTGAAATGCGCTTCGATGGTGAGCTGATCTTGTGCGGCCAGGCGGGTTAGCAGGTCCTTGGTCTGTGTGCCGCCGTCGACGCGCAGGCTTGGCGTGGACAGGCTGCCCCTTGAGCGGGGCATGCTTCGCAGGTTCTGAATAAAATCCAACTCTTCCGGAGTCAGGAGCGGATGTTTTTGCATCTAGTAATGCTCCGATGATGCATCCGATGATGCGATACGAGTGTAGACCGGTAAGACAGCAGAAATGCCCATTAGTTACGCTGGCGGGGAGCGTCTTCGGTGCGGCCGGTTCGAGTGCCAATAGATACCCCTGCATTCGGATTTCAGCCTGCACGCTGAGGTTGTTTAATCCCTAGCTATTAGGATAGCTGGCCGCCCAGGTCGAACACTGGCGTTGCGGTCTTTGTGCCAGTTGCGCAGCACCGGATAGCGCGACGGGCGGGTTTTCACGCTGGCGCGGATCGCCGCGAACCGCATGAGGCATAATGTCGGGCTTTTGCAGCAGGTTTCGGGAGCTAGTTGATGAAAATCGCCATTCTGTCCGGTTCGGTCTTCGGTACCGCCGAGGAAGTCGCTCGGCATGCCGAACAGGTACTCAAGGCCGCGGGCTTTGACGCCTGGCATAACCCGCGTGCGAGCCTGGCCGAGTTGCAAGCCTATGCTCCAGACGCCTTTCTGGCGGTGACCTCGACCACTGGGATGGGCGAGTTGCCCGATAATCTGCAACCCCTGTATTACGCGATCCGCGATCAACTGCCGGCCTGGCGTGGCGTGCCGGGTGCGGTGATCGCTCTGGGCGATTCGAGCTATGGCGACACCTTCTGTGCCGGCGGTGAGCTGGTCCGCGAACTGTTTGCCGAGCTGGGCATTCATGAGGTGCAGAGCATGCTGCGGCTGGACGCCAGCGAGACGGTCAACCCGGAGTCCGATGCCGAGCCTTGGCTGGCTGACTTTGTCGTGGCACTGAAGGCCTGATGCACCCGCGCGCTGTCGAGCTGATCCGCGAGCTGCGTCTCGAGGCGCATCCGGAAGGCGGTTATTACCGAAGGCTATTCGAGTCGGCGCAACGCCTGGCCAGCGGCCGTTTCTGCTCGACGGCGATTCTTTTCCTGCTCCCCGCGGGAGTGGTGGGGCGTTGGCACCGAGTCGATGCCGATGAGCTGTGGCATTTCTACGAAGGTGCAGCGCTGGAGCTGTTGGTGGCGGATGCGCCTGAAACCATTCGCCGTGAAATCCTTGGCCCGGTCGGTGACTCATCGTTACCGCAGCGCGCCGTGCCGGCTCAGGCCTGGCAGGCGGCGCGGACGCTGGGCGACTTCAGCCTGGTTGGCTGTACGGTGGCGCCGGGCTTCGATTTCGCCGGTTTCCGTCTGCTGGCCGAGGATGCCGAGGCGCAGCGCGCCCGGCCAGAGCTGATCCGGAGGTATCCCGAGCTGCTTTAAGTGCACTAGAGTCGCGCTGCTCTGACTCGCTAGGCCATTAAGCTGGCTGCCAGAGCAACTACCGGCGACGGCATCCCTCGCTAGACTCCTCGGCACACCACAATAATAAATGCCGAGGTGAACCCCCATGACTATTGCCAAAGTGCTGTCCACCCCCAGCGTCAAAGACCAGGTCTCAGCAGCCGAGTGGCAGGCCCGTGTCGATCTCGCCGCCTGCTACCGCCTGGTGGCCTTGCACGGTTGGGATGATCTGATCTTTACCCACATCTCGGCCAAGGTGCCGGGCACCGAAGACTTCCTGATCAACCCCTTCGGCCTGATGTTCCACGAGATCACCGCCTCCAGCCTGGTCAAAGTCGATCTAACCGGCGTCAAGTTGATGGACAGCCCTTATGAGATCAACCCGGCCGGTTACACCATCCACAGTGCCGTGCATGAAGTCCGGCATGACGTGGCGTGCGTGCTGCACACCCATACGGCCGCCGGCATCGCCGTCTCGGCACAGAAGCAGGGTTTGTTGCCGCTGTCGCAGCAGTCGCTGTTCGTGCTCTCCAGCCTGTCCTATCACGGGTATGAAGGGGTGGCGCTGAACCACGAGGAGAAGGCACGTTTGCAGGCGGACCTGGGCGAAAGCAATTTCATGATCCTGCCCAACCATGGCCTGATGACCTGCTCGAGCAGCATCGCCGATGCCTTCCTGATGATGTTCACCCTGCAGCGCGCCTGTGAGGTGCAAGTCATGGCACAGAGTGGCGGCGCCGAGCTGATCCATATTCCGCAGGCGATCCTCGATGGGGCAAAAGCCATGGTTGCCGGGGTAATGCGCAGCTCCCAAGGCATGGGCGGACAACTGGCCTGGCCAGCCCTGCTGCGCAAGCTGGATCAACAGAACCCCGGCTACGCAGCCTGATGGCCCTGGCCGGCATTGCCCTGCACGAGTGGCGTGCGCAGGGGCAGAGTTTCGACTTCCGCGGCCACGCTATCCGCTATTGGACGGCCGGGCAGGGCGAGCCGCTGCTGTTGATTCACGGTTTTCCCACCGCCAGTTGGGATTGGCACTACCTCTGGAAGCCGCTAGCGGAAAAGTATCGGCTGATTGCCTGCGACCTGCTCGGTTTCGGCGATTCGGCCAAGCCGCGAGGTCATGCTTACAGCCTGCTGGAGCAGGCGGATCTGCAACAGGCGTTGTTGAGGCATTTGGGGGTCGATGGGCGCGTACATGTCCTGGCCCATGACTATGGCGACAGCATCGCTCAGGAGTTGCTGGCGCGGCATCACGACGGGCGTCTGCGCCTGGCGTCCTGCGTATTCCTCAATGGCGGCCTGTTCCCGGAAACCCATAGACCGGTGCTGGTGCAGAAGCTGCTGCTCGGCCCGTTTGGCCCGCTGATCGGTCGGTTGTTCTCCCGGCAGAAGTTGGCCGCTAGCTTCGCGAAAGTCTTCGGCCCCAATACCCAGCCGAGTACGAGTGAGTTGGATGACTTCTGGCGTCTGATCGCGGCGAACAATGGCCCAGCCGTGATGCACCGCCTGATCCGCTATATTCCGGAGCGTCGTGTGCAGCGTGAGCGCTGGGT
>JBOICE010000033.1:0-5411 GCA_050739815.1 Pseudomonas sp.
TGTTCGCGATCCAGCGAGCGGCTGATGCCTTTGCCGGCCTCGTAATAATTGTCGCTGACCAGGGTGTCTTCGGTGTCCGCAGCAATCATCACCATGTTGATGGTGAGGAGCACCGACGTCGCCAGCATGCCAATGATGATCCAGGGCCAGATGTGTTTGTACCAAGGACTAGCAGGTGTAGCGGGCATCTTGTCGCTCTCTTAACGAATGTGTGGGCCGACGAAGCGGCTCTTGGCTTCAACGTGCGTATCGGGCTGATCGGCATCCTCAAGGGTGAAGATCACCTCGTTGGCGCTCGACGGCAGCTTCTCTGGCGCGATGGACAGCTCTACCGGCAGTGTCAGGATCTCACCGGCGGCGACCTTGAGCTCGCGCTGGCCTTCCAGTTGTAGGTCGTCCAGGCCCTTGGCGTTGAGCAGGTAGGTGTGCTCGCGCTGATCCTTGTTCATGATCTTCAGGCTGTAGACGTTCTCGATTCTACCTTCTGCGTTTTCGCGGTAGAGCACTCGATCCTTGCTGACGTCGAAGCCCACCAGCGGGCGCATGACGAACGCCGCGGCGAGCAGGCCGATCATGGCGAGCAGGGCGATGGCGTAGCCGATCAGACGTGGTCGTGCCAGGTGGGTTTTCTGTCCGGAGAGGTTGTGTTCGGTGGTATAGCTGATCAGCCCGCGCGGGTAGTCCATCTTGTCCATGATCGAGTCGCAGGCATCGATGCAGGCGGCGCAGCCGATACATTCGATTTGCAGGCCGTCGCGGATGTCGATGCCGGTCGGGCAGACCTGTACACACATGGTGCAGTCGATGCAGTCGCCGAGGCCTTCGGCCTTGTAGTCGGCGCCCTTTTTACGTGGGCCGCGGTGCTCGCCACGACGCGGGTCGTAGGAAACGATCAGGGTGTCCTTGTCGAACATCACGCTCTGGAAGCGTGCATAGGGGCACATGTAGATGCACACCTGCTCGCGCAGCCAGCCGGCGTTACCGTAGGTGGCGAGGGTGAAGAAGCCGATCCAGAAGTACGACCAGCCATCGGCCTGGCCGATGAAGAAGTCGAGGGTCAGCTCGCGAATGGGCGAGAAGTAGCCGACGAAGGTCAGCCCGGTGACTAAGCCGATCACCAGCCAGAGGCTGTGTTTGGCCAACTTGCGCAGGAGTTTGTTGGCGCTCATGGGCGCCTTGTCGAGCTTGATGCGTTGATTACGGTCGCCTTCGGTGACCTTTTCGCACCACATGAAAATCCATGTCCAGACGCTCTGCGGGCAGGTGTAGCCGCACCAGACGCGGCCGGCGAACACGGTAATGAAGAACAGGCCGAAGGCGCTGATGATCAATATCCCGGAGAGCAGGATGAAGTCCTGCGGCCAGAAGGTGGCGCCGAAGATGTAGAACTTGCGCTCCGGGAGGTTCCACCAGACCGCCTGATGACCCGCCCAGTTGAGCCAGACAGTGCCGAAGTACAGCAGGAACAGAGCAGCGCCGCCGAGCATCCGCAGATTGCGGAAGAAGCCGGTGAAGGCGCGGGTGTAGATCTTCTCACGTGAAGCGTAGAGGTCGACGCTGTTATCCGCCGGCTTGGCCTGCGGAGTAATGTCTTGAACGGGAATCAGCTTGCTCATCGGTGCGTACCACGGCTGTGGAAGAGAGCCTCGGCCAGTACCTGCCGACGGAGGTCAAAGCGACTTGCGCGCTCTGAATTATACGCTGGGAGTGCGGCTTTGACGCTGCGACCTGAGGTCGCGTGGGGGTAGGGCGTTATGCTGAAACAGCTCTCAGAGCCAGCCCGCCAGAGCGGGCATGACTCTGAAAACAGAACCTACTCGGCCGTATCGGCAGCGGCAGTGTTGCCATGAGACAAGCTGTAGACGTAAGCCGCCAACAGGTGAACCTTGTCATTGCCCTGGAGTTGCTCCTGGGCCGGCATCACGCCTTGGCGACCGTAACGGATGGTCTGCTGCAGCTGAGCGAAGCTCGAACCGTAGATGAAGGCACCCGGGTTGGTCAGGTCAGGTGCGCCCATTGCTGCGGTGCCTTTACCCTCTGGGCCGTGGCAGGCGAAGCAGGTGGTGGCGAAGATCTTCTGGCCGGCTGCAGGGTCGGCCTTGGCATCTTCCGGCAGCTTACGGCCATGCAGTTGGGTGCTGACGAAGGCGGCGACGTCGCGAACGCCCTGATCGCCGATCGCCGGGCCCTGCGCTGGCATCATGCCGTGGCGACCGCCCATGATGGTGGTCTTGATGGTTGTCGACTCGCCGCCCCAGCGCCATTCGGCGTCGGTCAGGTTAGGGAACCCATAGGCGCCTTTGGCGTCGGAGCCGTGGCAAACCGAGCAGTTGGAGGCGAACAGGCGGCCACCCATCTTCAGGGCTTGCGGGTCTTTGGCGACTTCTTCTATCGGCATGGCGGCGAATTTGGCGAAGATCGGCGCGAATTTCGCGTCAGCCTTGGCCATTTCCTTTTCCCACTCATGCACGCCGGTCCAGCCAGCCTGACCATTCGAGAATTCTTGCTTGGTCTCGTTGTTCAGGTAGCCGTAACCCGGCAGCAGGCCTTTCCAGTTGCCCAGGCCGGGGTAAAGCGCCAGGTAGCCGAGGGCAAAGATGATGGTGGCGACGAACAGCATGAACCACCATTTCGGCAGTGGGTTGTCATACTCCTCGATGCCGTCGAAGGCATGGCCGACAGTCTCGTCGGTGGCTTCTTTGCGCTGGCCTTTACGCGTGGATAACAAGATCCAGGTCAGGGTGGCGATGGTGCCCAGGGTGAGTACTGTGACGTACAGACTCCAGAAGAGGGTCATTCTTTGTTACTCCTAGAAGCTTGCTCTTGCTCGACGTGCTTAATGGCTTCGGGATCATCTGCGAAAGGCAGCAGTGTGGCCTCGTCAAAGTCCTTCTTGCGCCTTCCGCTAAACACCCAAAGCGCCAGACCAATAAAGGCCACCATCACAACAACGGTGCCAAGACCACGAATCATCCCGATGTCCATCACAGTCACCGTTTGCTTTTGATGATGGTGCCCAGGCCCTGCAGGTAGGCCACCACGGCGTCCATTTCGGTCTTGCCTTTAACCGCATCGCGGGCGCCGGCAATATCTTCGTCGGTGTAAGGCACGCCCATGGAACGCAGTACTTCCATTTTTCTAGCGGTGTCTTTGCCGTCGAGTTTGTTCTCAACCAGAAAGGGGTAGGCGGGCATGATCGACTCAGGCACTACGTTGCGCGGGTTGTACAGGTGCGCACGCTGCCATTCATCGGAGTAGCGGCCGCCGACGCGGGCCAGGTCCGGACCGGTACGCTTGGAGCCCCAGAGGAAGGGGTGATCCCAGACGCTTTCGCCGGCTACCGAGTAGTGGCCATAACGTTCGGTTTCGGCACGGAACGGGCGGATCATCTGCGAGTGGCAGCCGACACAGCCGTTGGCGATGTAAATGTCACGACCTTCCAGTTCCAGGGCGGTGCGCGGCTTCATGCCTTCCACCGGCTTGTTGGTGACATCCTGGAAGAACAGCGGAACGATCTGGGTCAAGCCGCCAATGCTGACGGCGATGACCATGAAGAAGGCCAGCAGGCCGATATTTTTCTCGACTACTTCGTGATTCATCAGTGAGCTCCTACAGCGATCTGAGCGGCGGCTTCGACTTCAGCTGGCTTGGAGGCGCGCACGGTGCGGAAGGTGTTGTAGGCCATCAGCAGCATGCCGGAGGCGAAGAACGCACCACCTATTGCACGCACGACGAAACCTGGATGGCTGGCTTGCAGTGCTTCAACGAAGGAGTAGGTGAGGGTGCCGTCTTCGTTGATGGCGCGCCACATAAGGCCCTGGGTGATGCCGTTGACCCACATGGAAGCGATGTAGAGCACGGTGCCGATGGTGGCGAGCCAGAAATGCGCGTTGATCAAGCCAATGCTGTGCATTTGTGGGCGACCCCAGAGCTTCGGAATCATGTGGTAGAGCGCGCCTATGGAAATCATCGCCACCCAGCCGAGGGCACCGGCATGTACGTGGCCGATGGTCCAGTCGGTGTAGTGGGAGAGGGCGTTGACGGTCTTGATCGCCATCATCGGACCTTCGAAGGTCGACATGCCGTAGAACGCCAGGGAGACCACCAGGAAGCGCAGGATCGGGTCGGTGCGCAGCTTATGCCAGGCGCCCGAGAGGGTCATCATGCCGTTGATCATGCCGCCCCAGCTTGGTGCCAGGAGGATGATCGACATGGCCATGCCCAGGGACTGGGCCCAGTCCGGCAATGCGGTGTAGTGCAGGTGGTGCGGGCCGGCCCAGATGTACAGGGTAATCAGTGCCCAGAAGTGCACGATGGACAGGCGATAGGAGTAGATCGGACGCTCGGCCTGCTTCGGAACGAAGTAGTACATCATCCCGAGGAAGCCGGTGGTCAGGAAGAAGCCCACCGCGTTGTGGCCGTACCACCACTGGATCATGGCATCGGTCGCGCCGGAGTACAGCGAGTAGGACTTGAAGAGCGATACCGGGATCGACATGTGGTTGACGATGTGCAGCATTGCCGTCACCACGATGAAGGCACCATAGAACCAGTTACCGACATAGATGTGCTTGGTTTTGCGCTTGACGATGGTGCCGAAGAACACCACACCGTAGGTCACCCAGACAATGGCCAGCAGAATCGCCAGTGGCCATTCCAGCTCGGCGTATTCCTTAGTGGTGGTGTAGCCGAGCGGCAGGGTCACCATGGCCCCGACAATCACGGCTTGCCAGCCCCAGAAGTGGAATGCCGCCATGCTGTCAGAGATCAGTCGAGTCTGACAGGTGCGTTGCACCACGTAGTAAGACGTAGCGAACAGAGCACAGCCACCGAAGGCGAAGATCACCAGGTTGGTGTGCAGCGGGCGCAGGCGTCCAAAGCTCGTCCAGGGCAGACCGAAGTTAAGTTCCGGCCAGACCAGTTGCGAAGCAATGAAAACGCCCATGCCCATGCCAAGGATCCCCCAGACCACCGTCATGATGGCGAACTGGCGGACCACCTTATAGTTATAAGCAGTCGGACTGATTGCTGTGCTCATTCTAAGGTTCCACGGTTTAGGGTGTTTTTTAGGGGTAAAAATCGGCGGCAAGTATGGAGAATCGAGGTAGCCATTGCAACGTCACAAGCCGCAGCTATCGGGGTTTCAGGCATCTGAAACAAGTTATTTCAGCCTATAAATGAGGACGATTCTCAGATGCCCGATGCGAAAACGGATGCTGCGCAAAGAGGGGCGCTGCCTAGCAGTTATGACTGGCAGCCAATGCGCGAAGATTAGTTCAAGTCAAACAGCTGTGAAGGTAGCTGGTCGGCGGGGTGCGACACTCAGTCGCATCGCGAGAGGTGCATTGAAGTTGAGTCAGGGGATGTCGCTGCAGCTCTGGCTCTATATAGGCAAAACACCAGTTGCAGCC
>JBOICE010000034.1:0-3717 GCA_050739815.1 Pseudomonas sp.
CGTCATGCTGATCCAGTGCGCGCGAGCGAGGTAGGGCGCCGGGCGAATACCGGGACGATCGACGTAGCCAAGGAACAGTTCGCTATCCACTTTGAACGCCAAGCCATCGCCGAGAAAATCGAGGATAGCGATCATCTTATTGCCGGCAACGGAAAACACCCGGTTGCTGCTCCATTTGAGGTCTTCGCGCACACCAGGCAGTTGCAGCAGAAACGCAGCGACGGCAGTGGGGCTCATGCTGGGCTCCAAGTCATTAGGCGATCAGGTTTCAGTGGCAAGTGGCTCATACCGGTTGGGTCCAGTCGCTCTTGAAGGCCTCGGTCAGATGATCGATCCAGGCGCGTACCGCCGGCAGCATGCCGCGACGATGCGGATAAACAGCCTGCAAATAGCCGCCGGGCAGGGTCCAGTCGGGCAGTAGCTGTTGCAAACGACCATCTGCCAGCTCCTCCTGGCAATACATCAGCGGCAACATGGTCAGTCCCAGACCGGCTAGCGCGGCGCTCTTGCGCACGAGAAAGTCATCGATGCCGAGTCGGGCATCGAGGGCGACGTCGCGTTTGCCGCCATCGATACCGAGCAGGCGAAAATGCACTTTGCGGTCGGCCTCAAGGGCACCGAGGACCGGCAGCCTGCTTAAATCCTGCGGCCCTTCGATGGTCTGCCCGACCAGCAGAGAAGGCGCCGCTACCAAGACAGTCAAAGCCGGACGCAGTTTGCGCGCGATCAGCGCCGGGTCTTCATCACCTTCATCGCGCACACGCAGCGCGACATCGATGCCTTCGCCGAGCAGATCGACGCGCCGATTGAGCAGCAACATATCCAACTGCACCTGCGGATAGGCGCGGAGAAAGTCATTGATGATCTGCGGCAGGTAGGATTGCGCCAGCGCCACTGGGCTGGAAACCCGCAGCCGCCCGCGCGGCTCACTGGACAGGGTGGCGACGGCTTCATCGGCCATCTCGGCTTCCAGCAACATGGCCTGGCAATGGCGGTAATAGCGCTCACCGATATCGGTCAGCGATAGTTTCCGCGTACTGCGCTGCAACAGACGCGCGCCCAGACGGTTTTCCAGCTCGGCGATGCGCCGTGACAGCCGCGACTTGGGGATACCCAGCAGCCGGCCGGCTGCCGCAAACCCGCCGGCTTCCACCACTTTGGCGAAATAGAACAAATCGTTAAGGTCTTGCATGGCATTTATCGTCCTATGAGTGGGACGAACTATCACATTTTCACTGACTAATACGCTATTGGTTTCATTGGTAGGCTTTGTCTCACTTGATCGCCAGTCAGCGATTCCTACTCGGGAGAACGCCATGAAACTTTTGCACCTTGATTCCAGTATCCTCGGCGACGCATCCACTTCGCGCCAACTCAGCCATTCCGTAGTAGCCGCTTGGCAGGCAGCAGAGCCGATGGCAAAGGTCAGCTACCGCGACCTGGCTGGCGACGCTCTGAGCCATCTGTCCTCTGCCAGCCTGGTGGCCGGTGGTACCCCGGCAGAGCTGCGCGATGCGGCGCAAAAGCACGAAGCCGAACTGGCCGAGTCGACCCTGCAAGAGTTCCTGGATGCGGATGCCATTGTGATCGGCGCGCCGATGTACAACTTCACCGTGCCCACTCAACTGAAAGCCTGGATCGACCGTATTGCGGTAGCCGGCAAGACTTTTACCTACGACGAGAATGGCCCGAAAGGCCTGGCCGGTGGCAAAAAAGTGGTGATCGTCTCCACCTCCGGCGGCCTGCATGCTGGCCAGCCGACCGGCGTGGCTCATGAAGACTATCTGCTGGTCGTGCTCGGCTTCCTCGGCATCACCGACATTGAAATCATCCGCGCTCATGGCCTGGCCTACGGCGAGGAACCACGCGCAAATGCTCTGGCGGGTGCTCAGCAGCAGATCAGCGAGTATTTCTCGGCGGTTGCTGCCTGATCGAGTTAGCTGAATAAAAAGAGCCCCGTTCCGACGGGGCTTTTTTTGCCGATACAGTCGATGAACTGCTGGTGAATCTGCCGCCGTTTGAATGCTGAGGCTGTGCGGTTTTCCGCGAGGTAATCGGGGCTGCCGAGAATAGCCAGCAGGCTTTTCCACGCACTCAGGGCTGCACGCGGCGCGATAGCCACAGGCTAAGCAGCAATCCCGCCAGCGACAACAATGCTGCGGCGAGGAAGATCGAGGCGTAGCCATATCCAAGCGCCATAGCGCCCATCAAGGGGCCGGCAATCGCCAGGGCCAGATCGAAGAACACCGCATAAGCACTCAAGCCGGCGCTGCGGCTGGAGGCCGGAATCCGTTTGATGGCCTCCACACCCAAGGCCGGGTACACCAGGGATAGCCCGAAACCCGTGAGAGCCGCCCCGGCCATTGCCAGGGCTGGGGAGGGTGCGAGCCAGAGCAGCAATAAACCGAGGGTTTCAATGCTCATGCAGGTGATGGCGACGGTGTACCCCCCCAGACGGTTGATCGCATCGATGAACAGCATCCGCGCGGCAATGAAGGCAATGCCAAATGCCGTCAGGCAATACGCCGCGCCCAGCCAGCCTTTGCTCAGGTAGAACAAGGTGACGAAGGTGGTCAGGGTGCCGTAACCGATTGAGCCGAGCGCCAGGCCGAAACCGTGCGGCGCAATTCGCCCGAGCACCGCGCGAAAGGGCATGCGTTCGCCGGCCAGTACCGGCACCGAGGGCCTGTTCCAAATGCTCACCAGCCCAACTGTCGCCAGCAGCATCAGCGCACTGCCCATGCTCCACAGCCCCAGGCCATCGACCATGATCACACCGAGCGGGGCGCCAATTGAGATAGCGCCATAGGCCGCAATGCCGTTCCAGGAAATCACCCGAGCGGTGTGTTCAACGCCAACCCGGCCGATCCCCCAGCTGATGGTGCTGACGCCCAATAACCCTTGGGTGACGCCTAGCAGCAAGCGAGCGATCAACATGATGCTCAGGCTGAGCAGTGGCAGGCTTTGCAGCAGGGTTGAAAAGAGCGTCAGCAAGCCGCTGATTGCGATGCCGAGCAAGCCATAAATGATGGCTCGTTTGGTGCCCAGGCTGTCGGCCAACCGCCCGGCGAGCGGACGGCTCAGCAGGGTGGCGAGGTATTGCGAACCGATGGTCAGCCCGGCAATCACCGAGCCATAGCCCAATTGGTCATGCACAAAACCCGGCACCACGGCGATTGGAATGCCGATGCAGAGAAAGCCCAAGAAGGTGAAAAAGACGATAGAAACGATCTGTAGGGTTATCGCCGTGGAGCTTGGAGTGGCGGTGTCTTCGGCAGGCATTTCAGTTCTTCACAGGGGCGCAAACAGAGGTGCAATCATCGCTGCTGTTTGAAAATAAAGAAAGCTAGCTAACGATCTATTTCGTCGGGTAGGGTCCCTTGTCTGCGAATTGCCCTTAACAAAACGCCCCGTCGAGACGGGGCGTTTTTAGTGACGCGTTGCAGCTGTAATCAGACCAGAACGCCCTGGCTACGCAGGTAGTCATCGTAGGTGCCGCTGAAGTCGACCACACCGCTGGCGGACAGCTCGATGATGCGCGTGGCCAGGGAGGACACGAACTCACGGTCGTGGCTGACGAAGATCAGCGTGCCCGGATAGTTCTCCAGCGCGAGGTTGAGCGACTCGATGGACTCCATGTCCAAGTGGTTGGTCGGTTCGTCCATGATCAGCACGTTGGGCTTTTGCAGGATCAGCTTGCCGAACAGCATGCGGCCC
>JBOICE010000035.1:0-4072 GCA_050739815.1 Pseudomonas sp.
GGCATCTGTAGCTGATGGTGCAAGCCTTCTTCGTCGTACTGGAAGGAGGCGCTGCAGGTGAAAATCGGCTTGCCCTTCTGGATCGCCGTCACCCGGCGGGTGCTGAAGCTGCCGCCATCGCGCACCCGATCGACCTGATAGACCACCGGCAGGCTGGCATCGCCCGGGCGTAAAAAGTAACCATGCATCGAATGCACATGGCGCGCCGCTTCTACCGTCTGGCTCGCGGCAGAGATGCACTGTCCAAGCACCTGACCACCGTAGAGCTGACGGAAACCGAGATCCTGGCTGACGCCGCGAAACAGGTTCTCCTCGATCTGTTCCAGGCTTAGCAAAGCCACTAGATCATCGAGTATTTGGCTCATCGGTTTTTCCTCATCAAGCGCTCGTTCATTCAGCACGGCTTCATTTCACGGCAGTTTCATTCAAAGACGGGGTCATTCAACTATCGGTTCATTCAAGTGCGGCGCATATCAGGATAAGCCGGCAGCGAGCTAAGACGCTCGTCCCACACCGCGCGCCCGAGGGTGAAATGATAAAGACTTTGCCAGCGGCTGTCGGCAAGGCCGAGTAATTCATGTACCGCCGGGTCGAAATAACACCCTATACCAGTACCCGAGATGCCTGCGGCTTCGGCTTCAAGGTAGAGCAGTTGGCCAATCTGGCCACATTCCCAGTAAAGCCGTGGATAGTGCCAGGCGCCTGCGGCCAACGCCTGATCGAAGCGCGCCAGCATCGCCAGAGCGACACAACCGTCACTGGCAATCGCCTGCCCACAGGAGAGAAATTCGGCCAACCCGCGGGCATCGCCTGCGAGCAAGCGATACAGCGGCAGTTCGGCGTCCACACGCTGCCAGAGGAAATCCTCGCGCAGTGTTTGCGCCCGCCCATCGCAACGCGCCAACCAGTACAGCCCCGGCGTCAGCCCTTGCACGCGATGGACGAAGAGCAGCAGATCGACCTGGGTTGGCTCGCCTGTCACCGCCAAAGGCACCGGCGAATTGCTCGGCATCAGGCGCCGCAGCCACGCCAGCAACAGCTCGGCATGAATGCCACTTTTAGCGTCCATGGCCTGCGCACTGCGGCGCCGGTGCAGCAATGGGCGTAGCGCCAGGCCGGGGTTTTCCTCCCGTGCCTGCCCCACGCTTGTCTCCCAAGGTTGGGGATCCAGGGCTGGCGCACGACAGAGCTGCTGCACCCGCAACAATTCCGGCCACTCAAGAGTGTGACGCGACAGGCGATTGGGCGTGCCTGCCAGCGGCAAGCTGGCGAGGCCGTTCAGCAGCGCGCCGGGCAAGCGCGGCTCGGTCGGCTGCGCGGGCCCGATCCACAACAGCGCATCGACCGCTTCATGCTCGGCAAAACCTTCACGATCCAGCCCGAACAGCGCATCCAACTGCGCCTCGGCCGTGCCACGCAGCAACTTCACTTGCCAGCCCAAGGGACTGGCAGCGATGGCCAGGCACGCCAGCGCATGGCCGAGGTCATGCTGGCAGTAGCGATAGGCGCGCTCGCCGTATTTCCAGGCCTCGCGCCAGGGGATGCTGGCCAGCGCCAGGAGAAAACCGCCGGCGGGTAGCGCCTGCGCCAGTTGCGCCGCCAAAGGCGCCGGTAACTGCGCGCGCACTTCCAGGGCATGGGCATCGGCACTGTAATGGGCGAGCACGCCTTCTTGCTCCAACGCGCCCGGTGGCAGCAGCAGATAGGCCTCGGTCGGGTGCAGATTGCCGCTCGATGGATTGACCCGCAGCGCCCAGCGGCTGCCACCGGCCTCCTTCCAGGCCGACAGACCGAGGCTGTCATACAGCAGCTGCGACAGGCTGGCCAGATTCAGCGGTGCAACGTCTCTCAGCGGCTCGGCGAACACCGCGTCATAAGCCGGCGACTCTTCAAGGGGACGATGCAGCAGCTCGATCAAGCGTGCCCCGGCATAGTGCCGAAATGCCGCCGGCTGGGTGGCCCAGTCCAATTGTCCCGGCCCCGGCGCGTAGCGATCGGGCCGGTGCATGCTGAGTTGGTGATAGGCGCGCACGCCGTCTTGCGCGGTCATTGGCGCGGCTCCAGCCATCGCTCACGCTTCAGTCGATACAACAGATGGCGGCGCAACGGGTGGCCAACCGGCAGTGCAGGGTGGTCGAAATCATCCTGCGCAGCATGCTGCATCCCGAGGGCGGCCATCACCGCGCGCGAGCGCCGATTAGCCGGCACGCTAAAGGACACCAGCTCAGTCAATTGCAAACGGGAAAACCCACAGGCCACAGCCGTTTGCGCCGCCTCACGGGCAAAACCCTGCCCCCAGTGCTCGCGTGCCAGGCGCCAGCCGATTTCCACTGCCGGCGAGAAAGCCGCCGCGAAGCCCACCCGCAGCAGCCCGGCAAAGCCGATAAAAGCGCCGCTGTCCCGCCTTGCCAACGCCCACAGGCCGAAGCCGTGCTGGTCGAAATGCGCCTGGATGCGCGCCGCCAACGCATCGCTCTGCGCACGACCCAGGCATGCAGGGAAATGCTCCATCACCACGGGGTCGGCGTTCAACGCGGCGAACGGTTCCAGGTCGCTGGCGCGCCATTGGCGCAGCAACAGGCGTGGGCTTGGCAACTCGATCAATTCAACCATCGGCGCTCTGCTTGAGAGGTTCGCGGTCGCGCAGCCATACTGCGCCACCAACATTCAGAACCTGTGCATGAATCCTGAGCAGGTTCCCAGAGCCCTATTGTATGCGTCTGCCCCTCGTCTACCACGACGACTACAGCCCGCCCTTCCCGGCGACCCATCGTTTTCCGATGGAAAAGTTTCGCCTGCTGCGCGATCACCTGGTGGACAGCGGCCTGACCAGCGATGCCGACCTGCTGCGCCCCGAACTCTGCCCCACCGAGGTGCTGGCCCTGGCCCATGATCCGGCCTATATCGAGCGTTTCCTCAGTGGCGAGCTCGGCCGCGAGGAACAACGCCGCCTCGGCCTGCCCTGGAGCGAGGCCCTGGCGCGGCGCACCGTGCGCGCCGTGGGCGGCTCGTTGCTGGCCGCCGAACTGGCGCTCAAGCACGGCCTGGCCTGCCACCTGGCCGGCGGCACTCATCACGCCCATTACGATCACCCGGCCGGCTTCTGCATCTTCAACGACCTGGCGGTGATCAGCCGTTACCTGCTGGCCGCCGGCAGGGTCAGCCGCGTATTGATCTTCGATTGCGACGTGCACCAGGGCGACGGCACCGCGCGCATCCTCGCCGAGACGCCGGAGGCGATCACCGTATCCCTGCACTGTGAAAAGAACTTCCCCGCGCGCAAGGCCGACAGCGACTGGGATATCCCGCTGCCGATGGGCATGGGCGACGCCGAGTATCTGCGGGTGGTCGACGATGCGTTGAACTACCTGCTACCGCTCTACCAGCCGGACATCGTCCTCTATGACGCCGGCGTGGACGTGCACCAGGACGACGCCCTGGGTTATCTGAAACTGACCGACCAAGGCCTGGCCGCCCGCGATGAGCTGGTAATTCGCCAGTGCCTGGGTCGGGATATTCCAGTAGTAGGGCTGATCGGCGGCGGCTATGACCCAGACCGCGAAGCTCTGGCCAGACGCCATGGGATCTTGCATCACAGCGCGCAAAGGGTCTGGCAGGAGGTAGTCAACGGTGAGTGCTGTTCTTGGTGACAGCCTGCGACCTTGCTAAGGTCGCGCCGCTTGTTTCAAACATCATGGAAGTTCAAACACTGTGCAAGCCCAGCCCTACCAAGCCCCGCAGTCAAATCTCAACGTCGAAAGCGTCTACTGCCGCAGCTGCGGCGCGCATATCGCCGCCAACGCCTCGCAGTGCCCGCAATGCCAGGCCAGTCAAAACCTCAACCCAAAGAGCAAGGTCGCCGCCGGCGTGCTCGCCCTGCTGCTCGGAGGGTGGGGCATCCACCGCTTCTACCTCGGCCAGTGGTGGGGGCTGTTCTATCTGTTGCTCTGCTGGACCGGGGTTCCCACACTCATCGCCCTTGTCGAAGGCATCGTCTTTCTGTGCACCAGCAACGCTAAGTGGCAGGCTAAATACGCCAACGTCAAAGGCGGCTCCGGCATAGTGATCGCGA
>JBOICE010000036.1:0-7979 GCA_050739815.1 Pseudomonas sp.
CGGAACTTCAGGTGCGAATAGCTGATCATCGCCCAGTTGATCACCAATGCCGCGACCACCAGCGACATCAGCAGCTCCAGCGCGTTCTGCGGAACCAGGTAGTTGACCACCACGGCGAGGAAGGTCACCAGCGCCGAAAGCACCAGCGCACGCACCGGCACGCCACGCTTGTCGACCTTGGCCAGCGACTTCGGCGCATCGCCCTGCTCAGCCAGGCCCAGGAGCATGCGGCCGTTGCAGTAGGTGCCGCTGTTGTAGACCGACAGCGCGGCGGTGAGCACCACGAAGTTGAGGATATGCGCGGCGGTATCGCTACCCAGCATCGAGAACACCTGGACGAACGGGCTGCCGCTGTAGGCGTCGCCGGCACTGTTGATGTTCTGCAGCAGGGCATCCCAAGGAGTCAGGGAGAGCAGCACGACCAGTGCGCCGACATAGAAAATCAGGATGCGGTAGATCACCTGGTTGATCGCTTTCGGGATCACGGTTTTCGGCTGGTCGGCCTCGGCCGCAGTGAAACCGAGCATTTCCAGGCCACCGAAGGAGAACATGATGAAGGCCATCGCCATCACCAGACCGGAGATCCCGTTGGGGAAGAACCCGCCGTGCTCCCACAGGTTGCTCACCACCGCCTGCTCACCGCCAGCGCCGCTGAACAGCAGGTAGCAACCGAGCACTATCATGCCGATGATCGCCACCACCTTGATCATGGCGAACCAGAACTCCGCCTCGCCGAACAGCTTGACGTTGGCCAGGTTGATCGCGTTGACCATGACGAAGAACACCGCCGCCGTTGCCCAGGTTGGGACATCCGGCCACCAGTAGTGGATATACTTGCCGACCGCAGTCAGCTCCGACATGCCCACCAGGATGTACAGCACCCAGCAGTTCCAGCCCGAGAGGAAGCCGGCAAAACCGCCCCAGTACTTGTGGGCGAAATGGCTGAAGGAGCCCGCTACGGGTTCCTCGACGATCATCTCGCCGAGCTGGCGCATGATCAGGAAGGCGATGAAGCCGCAAATGGCGTAGCCGAGGATCATCGACGGGCCGGCGGATTTCAGCACCCCGGCCGAGCCGAGGAACAAGCCGGTGCCAATGGCGCCACCGAGGGCGATCAGCTGGATATGGCGATTCTTCAGGCCGCGCTTGAGCTCGCCTGAGTGAAGAGTGTCATGCTGCATTAGTACGTCACCTTTTGTTTTTATCTGTGACGGGATCGGACCCGCCGCGCTCGTGGTGCGGCGGAATTCAGCAAGGCTGGTAAGCCTTAGCAGTTAGCGTCGGGCTGCACCTCCGGAGCGGCGTTTTTAAACGCCTCTAGGGATTCACAGCGGGCGACCACATCGAGGATGCGAGGGTACGCATTGAGGTCACAGTTAAAACGGCGCGCATTGTACACCTGCGGAATCAAACAGGCTTCCAGATAACCCGGCCGTTCACCCAGTGACAGACGACCGGGCAGACGCATCAACCCCTGCTCCACAGCCGCCAGGCCAACATCCACCCAGTGCCGATACCAGGTGTCTTTCGCCTCGCCCTCAACCCCCAGGGTGCCGGACAAGTACTGCAACACCCGCAGGTTATTCAGCGGGTGGATATCGCAAGCGATATGCAGTGCCAAGGCGCGCACCTGCGCGCGCTGGCCCGGATCGCTCGGCAGCAACGCCGGTTGCGGGTGGGTTTCTTCGAGGTATTCGAGAATCGCCAGGGATTGCGCGATCTTCGTCTTGCCATCGACCAGCAGCGGCAACAAACCTTGCGGGTTCAGCGCCAGGTAGTCCGCCGCATGCTGCTGGCCACCGTCCTTGACCAGATGCACCGGCACTTGCTGGTAGGCCAGCCCCTTCAGGTTAAGCGCGATGCGCACCCGATAGGCGGCGCTGGAACGCCAGTAGCCGTAGAGCGTCAGCGCGGTGCTGGCCTCAGTTCGTTTCATAGCGCTCTACCGCCTGGTCGATAGCACCGAAGATGCTTTGCCCTCGGACGTCGAACATCTCGATGCGCACCCGGTCACCAAACTTGAGGAATGGGGTTTTCGCCTCGCCGTGCTCGACGATTTCCAGCATGCGCTTTTCCGCCAGGCAGCTGGAACCGGCCAGGCGGTCGTAGTTCGACACGGTGCCGGAGCCGATGATGGTGCCGGTTCCCAGCGGCCGGGTCTTGGCGGCGTGAGCGACCAGGGTCGGGAAATTGAAGGTCATGTCGGTGCCGGCATCCGGCTGGCCGAACAGCTTACCGTTGATATGCGAGACCAGCGGCCGATGCACCTTGCCCTCGCGCCAGGTATCGCCCAGCTCATCCGGGGTCACCGCCACCGGCGAGAAGCTGGAGGACGGCTTGCTCTGATAAAAACCGAAGCCCTTGGCCAACTCGCCAGGAATCAGATTACGCAGCGACACATCGTTGACCAGCATCAGCAACTGAATGTGCGCGGCCGCCTCGGCCGTCGAAGCACCCATCGGCACGTCATCGGTGATCACCGCCAGCTCGGCTTCCAGGTCGATGCCCCAGGCCTCGTCGGCCATGCGGATCGGGCTGTGCGGCGGAATAAAGGCATCCGCGCCACCTTGATACATCAACGGGTCGTGCCAGAAGGATTCCGGCATCTCGGCGCCACGGGCCTTGCGTACCAGCTCGACGTGGTTGACGTAGGCACTGCCATCGGCCCAGTGATAGGCGCGCGGCAACGGGCTGGCACAGGCGCTCTGCTCGAAAGCGAAGGCGCCGGCTTCCAGGCCGTCGTTCAGCCGTTGGTAAACCGCGTCCAGTTGCGCACGCTTGGTCGCCCAATCATCCAGCGCCGCTTGCAACGTTGCGGCAATCGCCGGGACCTTCAGCGCACGGCTCAGGTCGCGGGAAACCACCACCAGCACGCCGTCACGGCCTTGATTCAGAGAAGCGAGTTTCATCAAAGATCCTTGCCTGGAGACTTCCAGGAGTTCACGTATTCGGGAACATCGACTTGCGCGGCGGCTGGGTCTATCTCCAGGGCGCGACGGCTGTCGATCATCACTGCCACTTCATCGGCGAAGGAGGCCGGGGCTTCCTGGCTCTTCTTCAGGGCCTTCGGGTGCGGCCCATGGGGGAAGCCACAAGGGTGCAACGTGACCATCCCGGCCTCGATGTTGTCGCGGCTGAAGAAGTTGCCGCGGTGGTAAAACAGCACTTCGTCGTAGTCGTCGTTGTTGTGATAGAACGGCACCTTCAGCGCACCCGGGTCGCTTTCAACCGGGCGCGGGCAGAAGGTGCAGACCACGAAGCCGTTGGCCACGAAGGTGGTGTGCGCCGACGGTGGCAGGTGGTAGCGATGGCTCATCAACGGGCGGATATCCCGCCAGTTGAGACGCACCACGGTGTTGTCGCCATGCCAGCCGACCACGTCCAGCGGGTTGTACGGATAGGTCACGGTGCTGACCTGGTTGCGCCGCTTGATGCGCACCTGCCAGGTGTTCTCATCCTGCTGGGCCTTGAACTCATCATCGAGATGCGGATGGTCGAGCACCGCCGGGTCGAAGATCGCATGCGGGCCGACCAGGCCTTTATCCGGCAGCTGATAAGCACCGTCGGTGTTCTCGATCAGCAGCATGAAGGTCGGCTCACTGGCCTCGATGCGCCAGGCCGTGCCACGCGGGACCATCAGGTAATCGCCGTCGCGGAACTGCAGATGGCCGAAGTCGCAATAGAAGTGCCCTGCGCCTTCGTGGATGAACAACAGGTCATCACCGTCGCCGTTACGTACCAAGTGGCGCATGGCCCCATTGGTCTTCCATACCCGCAGCTTCATGTCGCCGTTGTGCAGGGTGATCGGTGCTTCCAGCGGGCAATCGCGCTCACTGGAAAGATTGTTGAAGTTGAAGGCGTGGGGCCGCAACGGCCCCTCCCAATCGATCCAGCCGGTGGGCGGGTGTTTGTGGTGCAGGTGCGAAGCCGGGCCGAAGAAACCTTCGCGGCCCATTTCCCGCTCGTAAGTGCCGGCCGGGAAATCGCAGTGCGCCTGCCGTGAGCACTCGCCTTCACGCAGGGGGAAGCTGATCCATTTACGGCTCATGTGAGCTCTCCAATCAGGTGTCGAGATTCGTCGCGAGCGCAGGCCAGGCAAGACGCCCTGTGGTCAGCCCGCATCTTCGCTCAGCCCGCGTAGTAGAAAATCGGCACATGCTCTAGTCCGCCTTGAGAACGCCGCGCTTGACCTGATCCTCCTCGATGGACTCGAACAAGGCTTTGAAGTTGCCCTCGCCGAAACCCTGATTGCCTTTGCGCTGAATGATCTCGAAGAAGATCGGACCGATCACGGTATTGGTGAAAATCTGCAACAGGATGCCGTCGTCACCCGGCGCACCGTCGATCAGGACACCCAGTTCGCGCAGCAGCGCGGTGGGTTCGCTGTGGCCGGCGACGCGTTGATCGACCTTGTCATAATAGGTGCCCGGCGTCTTCATGAAGTCCACGCCATTGGCGCGCAGCTTGCGCACGGTCGCGTAGATGTCCTCGCTGGCCAGGGCGATGTGCTGGATGCCCTCGCCGTGGTACTCGCGGATGAACTCTTCGATCTGCGACTTATCGTCCGCCGATTCGTTGATCGGGATGCGGATCTTGCCGCACGGCGCGGTCATGGCGCGCGACAGCAGGCCGGTGAGCTTGCCTTCGATATCGAAGTAGCGGATCTCGCGGAAATTGGCGATGCGCTCGTAGAAGCCGGACCAGACATCCATCTGCCCACGCTTGACGTTGTGGGTCAGGTGATCCAGCTCGACCAGGCCGACCGCATTGTCCTGCGGCGTGCGGCCTTCGAGGTACTCGAAGTCGACGTCGTAGATGGTCTTGTCGCCGTAGCGGTCGACGAGGTACAGCAAGGAGCCGCCGATACCTTCGACACAGGGGATGTTCAACTCACCGAAGTTGGCGTGGCTGCCGACCAGGGTGGCGCCCTGAGCTTCGACATAGGCCGCGGCCTGGGCGGCATTCTTCACCCGGAAGGCCATGGCGCAGGCACTCGGGCCGTGTTTGAGGCCAAACTCACGGACATGGCCGGTCGGGCTGCCGTTGAGAACGAAATTGATGTCGTTCTGCTGGAAGAGAAAGACTTCCTTGGAGCGGTGTTTGGCGGTTTCGGTGAAGCCCATGGCGGTGAACAGCTCGCGCAGCTGTTGGATGCCTTCGGGGGTCGGGGCGGTGTATTCGACGAACTCGAAGCCGTCGGTGCCGATGGGGTTGTGCTGCTCGATCTTGTTCACGGCGTTCATTCCGCCTCCTCGTTGTTGTTGTCGGCTCAGCGCTGACTCGCTATCGGCCAAGCGCTGCGGATAACCTCATAACAACCGAGGGACGCGGGTCGTACAAGCGCACGGCAGTGCGGCTACAGGGGGCTTGGCCAGCAGCAGTGGCACGTTTTCCTTACAACCCCGAAAAGCCGGCAAAGCCTCGCCGCAGGGGCTCTGCCTGCGTAACGATTTATTGACAGCGCGGTGCGCCAGGCTGCCGGCAAAGACGGACCTGGCCGTGCCTGACGGGACCACAGGTGCAGGAGCTGCTGATCACACCGATGCCGGCCAATGCGTCATTCAATCGCTTCTTCTAGAAACCACTGGTATTGGTCGCGCTGCTGGAAAACCAGTTGCCGAGTGACCTGCTGGCCGAACTCTTCCAACTCAGCCCTGCCGAACAACGTCTCGCCGACCTGTTGGCCCAGGGCTTGGCCCCAGAGAGCTGCGCGGCTCGCTTGAACCTGTCTATCAACACGGTGCGCAACACAACTACGCGCACTGTTTCGCAAGACCGCCACCAAGCGGCAAGCCGAGCTGGTCAGTCTCTTCGCTCGCCTGCAGCAGCGCTAAACCTGGCCTGAACCCGCTCCGGCTTGCACAAACCCCGTGCGCATCCAAGCTGAAGGCCGCCAGCTTGGATGCGCTGCCATTTCGCCAATTTCGCTGCAAAAATGCAGCACCCATAACCCCGACCACAGCTGTAACGCCCTGGCCGCCTCGAACAAAGCGCTGGCATGCAATGTGCGTGAGCGGGCTGCATGCACCACACTTCATTAGCCACTGTTCATTGGCCACTGCGCCAAAACGAGCTTCGCAACCAAGCTTTTTGGAAATGTCATGAACCCACTGCAACTGCTGACCGATAAAGGACTACTGCTGTCGGACACGATCACCCCTCACGGGCGCCTGCTGGGTGTCTCTGAACATCAGAGCGACCAACTCGGCTATGCCCCAGGCGCCTTGCTCGATCAAGGCATCGAGCAGATCTACACAGCCGAGTCCGTACATGCCTTGCACCAGCTGTTCAGCAACCCGCCAGCCGATGAGCGCGTCCTGGACCTGGAGCTGACGCTGATCCGCAAGAACGGCAGCCTGCTGCCGGTACTTGCCAGCGGCGTGCTGGAATGGCGCGACGTTGAGTCCGCCCGCCTGCACCTGATCAAGATGCCGTTGGGCCCACTGAGCCGGCGCATGGCCGAGTTGCAGAGCGCCAACGACGTCATGAGCCAGATGCTTTTCAGCGCCAAGGTGGCGTACTGGTGCATCGAGTTCGCCGAGGCGGTGGACATCCACCAGACGCCCGACGAGATCGTTCGCCAGGTGTTCGAGAACCGCTCCTACTGGCGCCTGTGCAACCGCGCCATGGCGGACGTCTACGAGATGCCGGCGGATGTCGACTTCAACCAGCAACCCGTGCGCCTCTACTGGCCGCGCAGCCCGGCCAACGAAGAGTTCGTGCGGCGCCTGATCGAAGCCGGCTTCTGCGTCGACGGCGCGCTCTCGGTCGATCGCCGCCACGATGGCTCGCCGGCCTATGTGGAAAACGATGTACGCGCCAGCATCAGCAACGGCCAATTGCTGCGGATGTGGGGCAGCATCCGCGACGTCAGCCAGGAGCTGCGCATGCAGCACGATGCCGAGCAGCGCATCGAAGCCCTGCGCCGGGTGTTCGACGCGGTACCCGACGCCGTCCTGGTGATCGATGAACAGCAGCAACCGCAATGGCGCAACGCCGCATTCGAAACCACCTTTGGCATCACCCAGGGCGCCAGCATCGCCAATGCCCTGCTCGACACCACGCTACCCGAGCGCACCTGGTACAGCCTGTCGCTGCATGACCTGAACGGCCAGCCGCTGCTGTTCAATATCCATTGCTCGCGCATCCTGATCAGCGAGGGTGTCGCCTGGCGGGTCGCCGTACTTCGCGCAACCCAGCGCAGTGCCAGCCAGCCCAGCGAGCTGCACCCATGAAAGACAAGGAACTGCTCCCCTCACTGAAGATGGGCATGCGTTCATCGGTCAATGTCAGCAGCGAGATCCTTTCCGCCCTGCTGGAAACCCCGGCCCTGCATGCGCTGCTCGATAGCTTCAGCGACGCCATCATTCTCTGCGACGGCGAGTCGCGGGTGTGCTTTCTCAACCTCGCCGCCGAGCGCATCAACCGCATCTCCCGGCAGGAGGCCATTGGCCTGGCGGACAGCGAACTGTTCCAGCGCTCGGCGCTGAGCTTCGATGATTTCCAACTGGCCATCGGCCGCGGTGGCTACAGTGCACTGACCCGCGCCCGCGATGGACGGATGTTCCTCACCAGCACCCAGGCGGTGCCGACCGGCGCCTACGAGAAGCCCTACACGCTGCTGCTGCAACGCGACTATGACGGCCGCGAAACGACCCGGCGCAGCACGGCCGCAAGCGCATCCAGCGACACCCATGGACTGAGCGACCCGCAGGACAATGCCCTGCACATGTCGCCGCAACTCTCCAGCATCGCCGATACCGGCGTGCGCGCCTTCCGCCGCCGCGCACGCCTGCTGCTACTCGGTGAGCCGGGCGTGGGCAAGACCGCCATCGCCCGCCATATTCACCGTGCCGCCGGCTGGGGCGACCGGCCATTCATCCACGTCAACTGTGGCAGCATTCCCGAAAGCCTGTTCGAGTCGGAGATGTTCGGCTACGAGCGCGGCGCCTTTACCGGCGCCCTGCAAAGCGGCAAAC
>JBOICE010000037.1:0-5249 GCA_050739815.1 Pseudomonas sp.
GCGATGGCCAACCATAGGCTGCCACTCAGATAAGGCTTACAACTCACTGCAGATCCCCCAACTGCTTGCGCAGACGATTGATCCGGGTGCTCAAGTCCGCCAATTGTTTCTGGCTTTTCAGCGTCAGCACGCGAGCTTCGGCCAAGCGAGCATCCAGTTCGGCTTGTTCGGCGAGCATTCGCGCTCTCTTGTAATCCTCTTCGAGCATATTCTTCTGCGCCAGAGCGAGCTTCTGCTCGGCCTGCAGCATTTCCGGAATCTGCTCATTCGCCCCGACTGCTTTAGCTTGCACGACAGCCTGCTCAGTCAGGAGCATCTGCTCGTTCGGCGCAGGGTCGTTTGCACACCCGGCCAAGGCCATAACGACCAGGCAGGTTGCCATTATGCGTCTATGGGTCACGAAAATTTTCCTACTGATTCGGGGCAGTTGCCGGCTGCAACTGCTGCTGTTTCCAACGCTCCAAATTGCGCTGCAGCAAGGTTTCCGGCACACCGGCGGCGGCCAATTCTGTCATCTTTTTCGCCAGTTGTCCGCGCAGCCAAGGTTCGTTGCAAGCCGAGTTGTAAGACAGGGTGAGATAAAGCCCTTCACTGGAAATCGGTGGCTCCAGAGCTTCGAGGCTATCGGCCATGCCAAGGGTTTCGGCCAGCGCCAATCCTGGGTAACGCTCGTAAAGCACATACTCGGTGCGCTCCAGCAGCAACTTCTGATAAGCCTGAGTCAGGCTGGGCACCTCTTCGAGAGTGAGGTTTTCCTTGGCAAAATGATCGAAAGCCTGCCCGAAGCTGTTGTTGACCAACGTGCCGCCCGTGCGCCCCCGCAGATCATCCCAACCGCCGTAAGGAAAGCCCTTGCCACTCCGAACCCAGACCACGCTCGTCGTATAGAGGAAGGCGGGATGGATGTAATCCATCACTTCAAGGCGCGGCAGAGTCAGAAAGGCACCGGCCAACAGATCGACGCGCCCTGTACGGACCTCATCCTGCGCGCTCGACCAGGGGCCGGTGTAGATGATCTCAACCTTCAAGCCCAGCTCTGCGGCAATCCGCTTGAGCAGATCGGCATTGGCGCCAATCAATTGCTTCGGATTCTGCGGGTCACGCCAGAGATACGGTGGATATTCAGGATTACCGGTCGCCACCAGACGTTCGCACTTTCCCAACGCATGGCTCACTCCCGGCGCCATGGCCAGCAGAAGCAGCAGCGGAATGAAACAAAGGCGTATCTGCATCACGAGCTTCTCGGACTGAACATTAGATTGGACTGGTGCAAGATTGCGAAGCGATTACATCGCGTCATGCTAGCTTAAGCTAGCTGTAATAATTATTAGCGATAAGGACACGCCATGAAAAAACTGCTTCTCGGTTTAGTGTTGGTTTTAGCTGCGGCTATTGGGGTGCTGTACGTCTCCCCGGCCACCCTGCTGGCCAGTGTGCAACTGGTCGAACGTCAATTGGCCGGGCTCTCAGCTAAGCACCTGGAGGTGGGTGATCTTAGCATTCATTACTACGAGGGCGGCCCGACGGACGGTGAAACCATCTTGATGGTTCACGGATTTGGCGCCAATAAGGACAACTGGTTGCGCTTCGCCAAGCACTTCACTCAGCGCTACCACGTGATAGCTCTCGACTTGCCCGGTTTTGGCGAGAGCAGCAAACCGGAGGCCAGTTATGACGTTGGCTCCCAGGTGGAACGCCTCGATGCCTTTGCCAAAGCCCTGGGCATCGAAGAACTGCACCTGATCGGCAACTCGATGGGCGGGCACATCAGTGCCTTGTATGCTGCGCGCCATCCGGAACACGTACTGTCAGTGGCCTTGCTGGACAATGCCGGCGTTACGGCACCGAAGCAGAGTGAACTGTTCGAGATCCTGCAACGCGGCGAGCCTAATCCACTGGTCGCGAAGAGCCTGGAAGACTTTTCCCGTTTGCTGAATTTTGTCTTCGTCGAGCCACCGGCACTACCAGGCACGCTCAAACGCTATCTGGCCGAGCGAGCCACCGCCAACAGCGCGCACTACGACAAAATCTTCAAACAGTTGATGGAACGTTACATTCCGCTGGAACCGGAGCTGCCGAAAATCCAGGCCCCCACGCTGTTGCTTTGGGGCGACAAGGATCGCGTACTCGATGTTTCCAGCATCGAAGTAATGAAGCCACTGCTGAAGAAACCGAGCGTAGTCATAATGCAGAACTGCGGTCACGTCCCAATGATCGAGCGCCCAGAAGAGACCGCCGAGCATTACCAGGCCTTTCTCGACAGTGTAAAAAACTAAGCTCGATCAGTTGGCAGTAACAAAAAACCCGCTCAGTGAGCGGGTTTTTTGTGGGCGGTGAAAACCGGCTTAAACCAGTTTTTCCAGCTCCGGTATGGCTTCGAACAGATCCGCCACCAGGCCGTAGTCGGCCACCTGGAAGATCGGCGCCTCTTCATCCTTGTTGATCGCGACGATCACTTTCGAGTCTTTCATCCCGGCCAGGTGCTGGATCGCCCCGGAGATGCCGACCGCGATGTACAGCTGCGGTGCGACGATCTTGCCGGTCTGACCGACCTGCATGTCGTTCGGCACGAAGCCGGCGTCGACCGCGGCGCGCGAAGCACCCACCGCCGCGCCGAGCTTGTCGGCCAGCGCGTACAGGTGCTTGAAGTTATCGCCGTTCTGCATGCCGCGACCGCCGGAGATGACGATCTTGGCTGCGGTCAGCTCCGGACGATCGGACTTGGCCAGCTCTTCGCCGACGAAGGACGATTTGCCGGCATCAGCCGAACCGCTCACCGCTTCAACAGCCGCCGAACCGCCTTCCGCCGCCACCGGGTCGAAACCGGTGGAACGCACGGTGATCACTTTCACCGCCGCCGACGACTGCACGGTGGCGATGGCGTTACCGGCATAGATCGGCCGCTTGAAGGTGTCCGCGCTGACCACCGCGATGATCTCGGAGATCTGGTCGACATCCAGCTGCGCGGCCACGCGTGGCAGGATGTTTTTGCCGTTGGAGGTCGCGCACGCCAGGACATGGCTGTAGCCCTTACCTAGCTCAGCGATCAGCGGCGCAACGTTTTCCGGCAGCTGATGCGCGTAAGCCGCGTGATCGGCAACCCGGACTTTCGACACGCCGGCGATTTTGCCCGCCGCTTCAGCCGCGGCGCTTACGCCTTGACCAGCCACCAGCACGTGAATATCGCCACCGATCGCTTTCGCGGCGGCAACCGTGTTCAGCGTGGCAGGCGCCAGCGCGGCATTCGTGTGTTCAGCAACAACCAAGATAGTCATTTAGATTACCTTCGCCTCGTTCTTCAGTTTCTCGACCAGTTCCGCCACCGACTTGACCTTGATGCCGGCGCTGCGTGCCGCCGGCGCTTCGACTTTCAAGACCTTGACGGTGGACGCGGTGGAGACGCCCAGAGCCTCCGGAGTCACAACCTCCAGCGGCTTCTTCTTGGCTTTCATGATGTTCGGCAACGACGCGTAGCGCGGCTCGTTCAGGCGCAGGTCGGTGGTGACGATGGCCGGCAGGTTCAGGGCGACCGTCTGCAGACCGCCATCGATTTCGCGCGTGACCTTGACCTGGTCGCCCGCCACTTCCACCTTGGAGGCGAAAGTGCCTTGCGCGAAGCCGGTCAGGGCACCGAGCATCTGGCCGGTCTGGTTGTTGTCGCTGTCGATGGCTTGTTTGCCAAGGATCACCAACTGCGGCTGCTCTTTGTCGACCACTGCCTTAAGCAGTTTGGCCACCGCGAGAGAGTTCAGCTCGTCATTGGTGTCGACCAGGATGGCACGATCCGCGCCCAGGGCCAGCGCCGTACGCAGCTGCTCTTGAGCCGCGTTCGGACCGATGGAAACGACGACGATTTCGCTGGCAACGCCCTTCTCTTTCAGGCGCACCGCTTCTTCCACGGCAATTTCGCAGAAGGGGTTCATGGCCATCTTGACACTGGCGAGGTCGACGCCGGAGTTGTCCGCTTTGACGCGAACCTTGACGTTGTAGTCGAGCACGCGCTTGACGGCGACGAGGACTTTCATAATTTGCCTCCGAAAAAAAGCCGGGCCACAGGGCCCGGCAATGGGACTTAGGGTTGCAGCGTGCCCTTAGGCGACCTGCATGAGCTTGCTGTAGGCCTGCAAGTGATGGTCGTCGTCGCCGAACTGGCGGGCGAGCATCAGCAGGTGCTTGGCGTGGTGCGACAGCACGTACTCCCAGGTCAGGCCGATGCCGCCATGCAGCTGGATGCCCTGGTCGGCGATAAAGCGGCCGGCGCGGCTGATGATGAACTTGGCCGCAGCGAGGGAGCGGCTGCGTTCTTCGCTGTCCGCCTGATCGGCCACGCACGCGGCGAGGATGGCCATGGAGGTGGCTTGATCCAGTTCGATGCGCATGTCGACCATGCGGTGCTGCAGGGCCTGGAAGCTGCCGATCACCTGACCGAACTGCTTGCGCGTCTTCAGGTAATCGAGGGTCAGCTTGCACGCCGCTTCCATGCTGCCCACCGCTTCCGCGCACTGGGCGGCGATGGCACGCCCTTGCTGGTAACGCAGGGCAGTCAGGGCCTGGCCTTCCGCGCCAAGCAGCGTCGCGCTGGAGACAAAGACGTTGTCCAGGTACAGCTCGCACGCCTTGCGGCCGTCCATGGTCGGGTACTCGCGGCGACGGACACCCGGGCTCTGCGGGTCGAGCAGGAACAGGCTGATGCCGTCCTCGTCGCGCTCGTTGCCGCTGGTGCGGGCGGAAACCAGAATCAGCTCGGCACTGTGCCCGCCGAAGACCACGGCCTTGCGACCGTTCAGTTTCCAGCCGCCTTTTACCGGCTCGGCACGCGTTTGCACATCGTGCAGTTGGTAATGGCTCTGTGGCTCCTCAAGGGCCACCGCCAGCTGCAATTGGCCACTGGCGACACGCGGCAGCAACTCCTGCTTCTGGCCTTCGCTACCGAGCTGGTCGATCAGGCCGCCGGCGAAGATCACCGAGTGCAGGTAGGGTTCCAGGCACAGGCCGCGGCCCAGTTCGGTCATGATCAGCATGCTGTCCACGCCGTTGCCGCCAAAGCCGCCGAGTTCCTCGGCGAACGGCACCGAGGTCAGGCCCAGCTCGCCGAGCTGTTGCCAGAACTCGGCACTGAAGCCCAGCTCACTCTTGCCGAACTGATCGCGCTGCTCGAAGCCATAGGCGTCACGAACCAGGCGGGCAGCGGTGTCTTGCAGCATCTGCTGCTCTTCGGTCAATTTGAAGTCCATGGTCGGTGCCCCTTA
>JBOICE010000038.1:0-6022 GCA_050739815.1 Pseudomonas sp.
TGGCTCAGCGCAATTGGCTGTCCTTGCTCCCCCGCCGGTTATAACCGCCGACCGCCTTTTGCTGTTTATCCAGCTCGGACTGGCACGCCACGCACAGCCGCACGCCCTTGATCGCTGCGCGGCGCGCCTGGGGGATTGGCGCAGCGCAGTCTTCGCAATGGCTCAGGCTTTCACCGCTCGGCAGCTGGCTGCGGGCGCGCTGGATCGCGTCCTCGATGCTGCTGTCGATCTGCTCTTGCACCGCTCCGTCACTTGCCCAGCCACCGGCCATATCAACCTCCTACCAGGTATCTGCCTGTCTCACAGATATGAGCACCTGCGGGGTGTTTTACAAGCGCAGGTCGTCGGCCAGGCAACCAGGGCGTTATTCCTTAACGTCCATAAACTCTTCGGCCCAGACGATATAGTCCTCGGGCTGAGTGTATTTGTGCGCCAGCGCGGAAGCGCTGAGGTCGCTGGCGGTGGCTTGGCGTTGCTCGCGCAGGCAGTCGTAGGTGGCCTTGATCGCGGCGAAATAGGCCGCGTGACCGTTCACCACGATGCGTACGCCGAGGCTGGCGAGGCGGGCGTTATCGCGCAGCTTGGGGTTGCCGTAGGTGACCAGCATCAGCGGGATGCTCAGGTGCTTGGCGATTTTTTCCAGGTGCTCGAAGTCCTCGACGCCCACCATGCAGATGCCATCGGCACCAGCGGCCTGGTAGGCGAGCGTGCGGCGAATCACCTCCTCGACATCGAGCACCCCGGCATGGGTGCGGGCGATGATGGCCAGGTCCGGGTCGACTCGCGCTTCCAGCGCGGCGCGGATCTTGCCGACGCCCTCTTCGACACAGATCAGATCGGTGGACTTGCGCCCGAATTGGGCCGGCAGCAGGGTATCTTCGATGGTCAGTGCGGCGATGCCGGCGCGCTCCAGTTCGACCACGGTGCGCATCACATTGAGCGCATTGCCATAACCGTGGTCGGCATCGGCGATTACCGGCAGACGCGCGACCCGGCCGATGCGCGTGGCCTGTTCGACAAACTCGCTGAGGCTGATCAGGGCGAAGTCCGGGGCGGCCAGTACTTGCAGGGACGCCACCGAGCCGCCAAGGATGCCGACTTCGAAACCCAGGTCGCCGGCAATGCGCGCGGACATGGGGTCGAATACCGAGGCGGTGTGATAGCAGGAGTTGGAGGCGAGCAGGGCGCGAAAGGCGCTGCGCAGCTCGTGGTGGGAAGCTCTAGGCATAGTGGTTCCAGCGGCAAGGTGAACTCTTATGAGTCGTCACTTCACCTTAGCAAGACACATACCCGGCGGCGCAAAGATCACTAAATCGCTCGCGCGCCCGATGCTCTCGGCCCTGGCCTGAGCAGCAGCTCCACGCAAATGGCGAGTTCACGCCCTTACGGCAAATGTAGAGGCGAAAACCCGCCACTACATTCGTGGAGCAAAGGATCCGCGAACCAAAGAGTCAATGGCCGATCATCCCGAGCCAGCCGGTTTGCCCTGCTCGGCGCCAGCCGCGAGCAGCAAACCCGGCAACGCCAATATCAACCAAGGCACCAAATGAGGGCGTGTCGCTCCATGACGCACCAAACAAACCTGGCCGCCGCCCCGGTATTTACCCGGCCTGCAGCCCAGGCCGCGCCAGCCCTGCGCGACGGATGTTTGGCACCGCCCTTGCTCTGCTAGCAGCAATCAACCTGCCGGAATGCCCTCATGCTGGTCATCCATGATCGAGTCCCGCCGCAGCCGCACTGGGACGCCGAGTTGCTGCTCAGCTACGCCGCGCGCAGCAAGAGCCGTCTGCGCTGCTGCACCAGCGCTGGCGAAGACGTCGGCCTGTTCCTCGAACGCGGCCAGCCGCCGCTGCACGATGGCGAATGCCTGCGAGCGCAGGACGGCCGCATCGTGCGGGTCCGCGCGAGCCCGGAGCAGTTGCTGCATGTCACCTGCGCCAACGCCTTTGAACTGGCTCGCGCCGCCTATCACCTCGGCAACCGCCACGTTGCCCTGCAACTGGGCGACGGCTGGCTGCGCCTGCCTGAGGACTATGTGCTCAGAACCATGCTCGAACAGCTCGGCGCGACCGTGGAGCTGATCGAAGTACCCTACCAGCCGGAGCAAGGCGCATACGGCGGCGGTCACCACCACTCGCATGCCGGCGACAGCGAGTTCAGCTACTCGCCGCGCCTGCATCAGTTCGGCGTACGCACGTGAACAGCCTGTCCGCCGCAGCGCCCGCTATAAACACGCCTGACGGCAACACTCGTAGTCGAGGCGAGCCGGCATCCACCACGGCAACAGCAAGCGCAGCCAGTTCAGGCGCGTTTCTCAACCCCGCCTGGGCCCTGCTGCGTCTGGCCAGCCCGCAACTGCCAATTGGCGGCTACAGCTATTCGCAAGGCCTGGAGATGGCCGTCGAACAAGGGCTGGTCCACGACCCGGACAGCGCCCGGCGCTGGATCGGCGACCAGTTACTCCTCAACCTGGCGCGCTTCGAAGCACCGCTGCTATTGGCCCACTGCTGCGCCGCGACCAACGCCGACTGGGACGCTCTGCGTGACCTCGCCGAACGCCAGCGCGCCAGCCGCGAAACCCGCGAGCTACAGCAGGAAAGCCGGCAGATGGGTTATTCCCTGCAACAGCTGTTGCAGGGCTTGCCGGAGTTGGATAACGAGGCGCGCGACTGTCTGGCCAGCCTGCGCGAACCCGGCTTGGCCGTGGCCTGGGCGCTGGCCGCACGCGCTTGGCGCATCGCCCCGCCGGACGCCCTGGCAGCCTGGCTGTGGGGCTGGCTGGAAAACCAGTTGGCGGTGTTGATGAAAACCCTGCCGCTTGGCCAACAAGCCGCCCAGCGCCTGACTTCGGCATTGCTACCGCTACTCGAACAAGCGCAGCGCCAGGCCCACGACCTACCACCCTCGCACTGGGGTAGCGCCGCCTTTGGCCTGGCCCTGGCGAGCATGGCGCACGAGCGCCAGTACAGCCGGTTGTTCCGGTCCTAGGAGAAAACCCACGAATCCCGTAGGAGCGGGCCTGTGACCCACATGGATGTGGGAAATGCGGCAAGCAGTAAGGAACGGTTGCCGCCCCGCGAAAGCCCCTCAAGCATCGCGGACCTGCCCCGTTCCAACCAAAACCCATTAGGCGGCCGCGGCAATTGCATCCCGGCCAACCCGCTATGGAGCATGAGAGTGAACATGGGAGTGAGAACGACACTATGAACAGCCAACCTCTACGTATCGGCATCGGTGGTCCGGTCGGTTCCGGCAAGACGGCCCTGACCCTGGCCCTCTGCCTGGCCCTGCGCGAGCGCTACAACCTGGCCGTAGTGACCAATGACATCTACACCCAGGAAGACGCCCAGTTCCTGGTGCGTAACGCGGCCCTGGCGCCGGAGCGAATCATCGGCGTGGAAACCGGCGGCTGCCCGCATACGGCGATTCGCGAGGACGCCTCGATCAACCTCGAAGCGGTCGATCGGCTCAACCGGCGCTTCCCCGGCCTCGACCTGATCATCGTCGAATCCGGTGGCGACAACCTCTCCGCCACCTTCAGCCCGGAGCTGTCCGACCTGACCCTCTACGTGATCGATGTATCTGCCGGCGACAAGCTGCCGCGCAAGGGCGGCCCGGGCATCTGCAAGTCCGACCTGCTGGTGATCAACAAGATCGACCTGGCGCCGATGGTCGGCGCCTCGCTGGAAATGATGGAGCGTGATACCCGGAAAATGCGCGGCGACAAGCCGTTCGTTTTCAGTAACCAGAAGATCGGCCAGGGGCTCGACGAGATCATCGCCTTCATCGAAAAACAGGGGCTGCTCAACGCAGCCTGAACCGCCTCCTTCGCGACTCAAGGAATGACCATGAACCTGCGTAAAGCCCTCTACAGCCTGGCCCTGTTTCTCACCCCCGCGGTGGCCTTCGCCCATACCGGGCACGACGCCTCCGGCATGCTGGCCGGCATTGCCCACCCGCTCACGGGTCTCGATCACCTGCTGGCGATGCTCGCCGTCGGCCTCTGGGCGGCGCAGCAACAAGGCCCGGCACGCTGGATGCTGCCGGCCACCTTTGTCGGCAGTCTGCTGACCGGTGGCCTGCTCGGTTTCGAGGGGGTTGAAATTCCCTTCATGGAAACCGGCATCGCCGCCTCGGTGCTGGCCCTCGGTCTGCTGGTCGCGGTGGCGGCGCGTCTGCCGGTGGTCGTGTCCGTCGGTCTGACGGCCCTCTTCGCCCTCACCCACGGCGTCGCCCACGGCCTGGAACTTCCAGAGCTGGCCAGCCCCTGGGGTTATGCCTGCGGTGTTGTCGCTGCCACCGCGTGCCTGCATGCCACTGGCTACGCGACTGTGCGCTGGCTGCCGGGCGCGGCCGCGCCGCTGGTACGAATTGCCGGCGCTGCATCTGCCGGCACCGGGGTCTGGCTGCTGGCCGGCTGAGGCAGCGGATGGCCCGGCAACACTACCTAGAAGTGTACGGCTCGCAGATCGCTATCAAGCGTTCAGAGCCAACGGGTAGAGCCCGTCGTCGAACTGACCCAAGCGTGGGAACTCGAGGGGCTGATCCTGGCCGATGTTTTCCAGCCGCTGTTGGTAGCCCTGCAAAAACTCCTGCCGAGCCTCGGCACTGATGTAGGGCACATGCCAGGCGACGAAGGGCGGCAGGACCTCCAGCCCGACATAGGCCAAAGTGCCGCGCAGGATCGGTCGCAACATATCCTCCAGTGGACCATGAATGGCGCCCTCACCGAACATGTGCTCACGCCCGCCCAGCGTCACCGAGACCAGCGCCTTCTTGCCGCGCAGACCACCTTGGTCGTAGAAACGCTTGCCGCCATAACAGATGCCGGAGACCAGTACGCGGTCGATCCAGCCCTTGAGCATGGCCGGCGCCGAGAACCAGTAAATCGGAAAGTTGAGGATCAACAGGTCGGCCCACAGCAGTTTGTCCAGCTCCTGTTGGATATCTGCCGCGAGCGTTTGGCTCTTGACGCCCAGCCGTTGCTCGAGGGCGTAGACCAGGTAATCCGGATTCTCGCGAGCGGAGAAATCATCGGCACTGGCCACCGGATTCCAGTTCATCGCATACAGGTCGGAAACCTGCACCCGATGCCCCTGGGCTTGCAGTGTCTCGACGGCCTGGTCGCACAGCGCAGCGGTAAAGGACTTGGGTTCGGGGTGGGCATGCACGAGCAAAACGTTCATAGCGGCTCCTTGGAATTCAGTGCGTGTGATTCGGTGTCGGTCGCGCGGGCTGGGTGGCGACTCTCACAGCTGGATGGCCTTCACTTCGACGAACTCGGCCAGCCCTTCTTCGCCCCACTCGCGGCCGTTGCCCGACTGTTTGTAGCCGCCGAAGGGGGCCTGATAGTTGAAGGCGCCGCCGTTGATGAAGCACTGCCCGGCGCGCAATTGCCGCGCCAAGCCGAGCGCACGCTCCGTGCTGCCGGCCCAGACGCCGCTGGACAGGCCGAACGGCGAGTCGTTGGCCAACTGCACGGCCTGCGCCTCATCCGCGTAGGGGATCAGGCAGAGCACCGGGCCGAAGATTTCCTCCTGGGCGATGCGCATGCGGTTATCGACGTCGGCGAACAGCGTCGGCTTCAGATAAAAGCCGCGCGCGAACTCGCTCGGTGCCTCGGCGCCGCCGCAGAGCAGGCGCGCGCCCTCCTGCTGGCCGAGCCGAATGTACTCGCGCACCGTGCGCAACTGCGCGGCCGAACACATCGGCCCGAGGAAGCTGTGTGGATCGAGCGGGTCACCCAGACGCAGGCTCTCGCACTCGGCGCGCGCCAGCTCCAGCGCCTCGGCGTAGCGGCTGGCCGGCAGCAGCATGCGGGTCAAGGCGGTGCAGGTCTGCCCGGAGTTGATCATCACATCCTGCACGCCATAGCGCACCGCTGCGGCCAGGTCCGCATCCTCGCCGATCAGCAGCGGCGACTTGCCGCCCAGCTCCAGGCACACGCGCTTGACCGACGGCGCCGCTGTCTGGGCCACCCGCACACCCGCGGCGGTGGAGCCGGTGAACGAAACCATGTCCA